>CALESS010000038.1 GCA_937907495.1 uncultured Anaerolineaceae bacterium | reverse complement strand
AGGTATAATTTGTGCTGAAAATAATGGCGGTTTTGGGCGGGGAATAGGCGGGCTTTTTCCAGGCTTTTGGCGGTGCGAATGGCTTCCTCTGGGCGGGGCTGACCGGCGAAGATTCCCAAACCTGCCGGGCAGGCCTCTGCCAGGGCTTCAAAAAACGGGACGCGGTACACCGGCAGAACCCGCTGCACAATGCCCAGGCGGACGGGGATGGAAACGGAAGCCAGAGGGTCAGTTCTCATGCACTGAAAACGGTCACCGCCGAGCCTTGCAGCGTTTTTTCAACCTGGATGCGGGCGGGGAAGGCGTCTTTCATATCTTCCAGGTGGGTGATGACCAGGATGCAGGCAAATTCGGAGCTGACCTGGTTAATGGCTTCGATCAGGCGCTGCAGACCTTCGGCATCTTGAGAGCCAAAGCCCTCGTCAATGACCAGGGTTTGCAGGCGGGCCCCGGCGCGCTGGGCAAGCACGCGGGAGAGGGCCAGGCGGATGGCAAAGTTGACCCGGAAAGCTTCGCCGCCGGAGAAAAGTTCATACTCCCGCGGACCGGCGGCATCACTGATGATGATATCCAGGGTTTCTTTTTTGTCTTCGCGTTTGGCATCGCGGAAATCGCGCAGGGTGTCAAAGCGCACGGACATCCCGCCGCCGGAAATTCGGTCGAGGATTTCGTTGGCATGGGCTTCGATTTCCGGCAAGGCCTGCTCAATCAGCAGGGCAGGCACCCCGTCTTTGCTGAAGGCCCGCTCCAGGGCCTTCAGGCGGGAAATTTGAGCGAGGAGTGTCTGGCGCTCAGCCACCACCTGCTGCTGTCGTTTTTTCTGAACTTCCAGCACTTCCACATCTTGCAGGGCTTTGCCCAACTCCGTACGCAAGCGATTTTCCGCTTCCTGGGCGTCTTGCCACAATCGTTCCGCCTCATTCTCATCCTGCAAGTCCCCACTGAGGTTTTGCAACTCTACCCGGGAATGGTCCAGTTCCACCTGGCTGGTCTGAATATCCTCCTCCAGGGCAGTCTGGCGGAGTGTCAAATCGGTCAATTCGCTTTCCAGCGGTTGGAGGGCAGCCCGGGCATTCTCCAATTGACGCAGCCGGGCTTCGCTGGTGCGGCCTGCCTGTTCGGCCTGGCGCAGGGTTTGGTGGGCGGCGGCGTCGTAGCCCAGGGCGGCCAATTGCTCATCCAGCCGGGACATTTCTGCCTGGTCTTCTTCAGCGTAAGCCCGGTGTTCCAGGCGGTCGGTCAATTCGGCCAGCCGCGGCGCGCCGCTCTCCTCCCATTCATTCTGCTGGGCTTGGGCTGAATTGAGATTCTCTTGCAGGGCGGCGATCTGCCGCTGCAGGGCCCGTAGATCCATCTCCACCCGCTCCAATTGTTGCAACTGGCTGACTTGTTCAGCGCGTTGTTTTTCGGCCTGCGGCCCCAGTTCGTTTTGCAGCGCCTGGAAACGGCTGCTGCAAGTTTTTTCCTCGCCGGTCAGTTCGGCCAGCAGACGGTCGCGCTCGGCAGGGGTGAGCGGCTGACCGCATAGCGGGCAGAGTGAGCCGCTGGCTTCCGCCAGGCTGGCCAGGCGCTTCTGGATTTCCTCGCGGCGGATTTTCAACTGGCTCTTTTCAGCGTTCAGATCGCTGAGTTCTTTAATGTGGTGGTTGAGCTGTTCCTGCATATCTGTTCGCCGGGCCAGGCGGGCGGTTAAATCGGCCTCCTGGCGCTGAAGATCCTCCAGCTTTTGTTCGTTTTCGCGGGAGCGGTGGGCCTGGAGCGCGAGGCGCTCCTGTTCCTTGATGAGGGCGGTTTGCTCGTTTTCCAACAGCAGGCGGGCCGTCTGGATGAGGTGGAGATGCTGTCCTCGGCGGGTTTCCAGTTGATGGGACTGCCCGGCCAGCAGATTCATCTGTTCCAGCCTGGCCTGGTTTGCCTGCCAGTCGGCGTACTCCGCCCGAATTTGGGTCTCTTCGGTCAGCAGATGAACCTGTTCATCCCGCTGGCTGCGGATTTGCTCCAGGCGGCCTTTAAGCCCTTCCTGGCGGGTGATCAAATCAGCGTGCTGCTTCTCGCGTTGCAACAGGTGGCGGCGTTGTTCCTCCAGAGCGGCGGAGAGTTTGCGGGCTGCGGCCAGATTTTTTTCCCTGCCCTGGCGGTTGGCGCTGGCATGGGCCAGTTGCTCTTGCAGTGATTTCAGGCGCGCCTGGCGGGTTGGTTCTTGGGCCAGTTCATTCTCAATTTCAATCAACCGGTCTTGCAGGGAGCGATTTTCCTGCTCCACCTGGCGGCGGCGCTCGGCGGCAGCCTCCTTATAGAGTTCCCAGTTTTCCAGCCCCAGGATGGTGCTGAGGATGCGCTTGCGATCACCTGGTTTTTGCTGGGCAAACTGATCTGCTTTGCCTTGCAGGAAAAAAGAGGCGTTGATGAAGGTATCATAATCCATGCTGAGCGTGGAGCGGATGCGTTCTTCGGTCTGGCGCATGGTGGCTTCGGTCAGGGGGCGCCAACCATGCTCCCCGGCATGGATGAAAAACTCCAACTGGCCGGTTTTGCCCGCTATCCGAATGCGCTGGATGCGGTAAAGATTTTGCTCATAGGAAAAATCATACACCACCTCGGCTTGTTTGGCCTTGCTGTGGATGAGCGCGTCGTTGTTTTTACGCGCCTGGCCAAAGAGGGCGAAGGTGATGGCGTCCAGGAGGGAAGATTTCCCCGCCCCGTTTGCACCGGAGATGCAGGCCAGGTTGAGGTTGGTGAAATCCACTTCCACCGGCTCGCGGTAGGAGAGAAAACCCGAAATGCGGAGTTTCTTGGGGATCATTGTTTTCCCTCCCGCAGCGGGTTTTCCGGCAATTCGCCGGGCAGCATGGAGATGAGGATTTTATCTACCCGGCGGCCGTCCATATCCACGATTTCAAATTTGAATTGCTCCCAGGTGAACATTTGCCCGGCGGTGGGCACTTCGCCCAGTTGATTCATGACAAAGCCGCCCAGGGTCTGGAACCCCACCCGGTCTTCATCGGGCAGGTCGTCCAATTCCAGCAGATCTTTGAACTCATCCACCGGCATCAGGCCGTCCATCAACCAGGAACCATCCTCGCGTTGAAAAGCCTGGGGCTGCAAATCGCCGGCATTTTGCGGCAGGGCGCCGACGATGGACTTGAGGATGTCAAACAGGGTCACCATGCCGAGCAGGCCGCCGTATTCATCAATCACCAGGGCGATGTGGGCGCCGGAGGTTTTGAACAGTTCCAGCACTTTGAAGGCCGGCATGGATTCGGGTACCAGCAGGGGCGGCTGGAGCAGGGCGCTGAGATCCAGCGGTTGGCCGCGCAGTTGAGCGGTGAGCATGTCTTTGCTGACCAGCACCCCGGCGATGTTATCCAGGCTGCCCTGGGCTACCGGGAAGCGGGTGTGGCTGCTGGCAGCAATCATGGCCAGGTTTTCCTCCAGCGGCTCATCCAGGTCCACCCATTCCAGTTCGGTGCGGGGAGTCATGATCACATCCACCGTGCGGTCGCTCATGCGGAAGATGCCCTCCACCATATCCTGCTCGGCAGCTTCGAATTCCCCGACCTGCATGCCCTGCTGCAAGAGGACTTTGATCTCTTCCTCGTTTTCCGGTTCTTCCTTGATCGGTTTGATGCGCAACAGCCGTAAACCGAGATCGGTGGAGAAGGAAAGCAGGTGAACCACGGGCGCCGCCACCACGGAGAAGAAGCGCATCAGTCCGGCCAGATACATCGCCAGGCGCTCCGGGTTTTGCAGGGCAATCCGCTTTGGAATCAGCTCTCCCAGGACGAGGGAGAAGAAGGTGATGGTGAGGACGACGATGGCAATGGAAATACCTTCCGCCGAATCCGCCAGCCAGGGGATTTTAACCAGCAAAATGGTGAGTTGATCCACCGCTGCCTGGCCGCCGAGGGCGCCGGAAAAGATGCCAATGGTTGTGATGAAGACTTGGACAGTGGAAAACAGGCGGTTGGGTTTATCGAGCAGGGCCAGGGCATTGATGGCACGCGCATCGCCATCTTCTGCCCGCATCAGCAGGCGGGTTTTGCGTGCTGAAACGAGGGCCATTTCTGCCAGCGAGAACAACCCGTTGGCCAGGATGAGGAAGAGAATGAGGAGAACTTCAGTTGTTATCTGCGACATGATGTACCGATCGAATGATTTCCCCCGCCAGTTGGTTGAGGGTTTGTGCTTCTTCCGTGTTCATGTTGAGGGTGTTCCAGTAGATGCCGAGCAAATCCTGGGGGGTCAGGCTGCTGATGGTTTGATCTTGCGGCAGGCGCAGGCGGGATTCGACCTGCGGGCGGCGGATGAGGTGAAAATCAAAGGCGGCTGAACAAGCGTTCCGCAGGGCAGTTTCATCCAGCATGGATTCCCAGTTCCGGTCATACGCCACCGTCAGGCGGAAGATGGCCTCGTGGAGATCATCGGTTGGGGGCAGCACGGCACTGATCTCGGCCATTAAAAGCTCCCCCGAGGTGACCGTGATATGCCGGTCAATGAAGCGGCGGCCATCCAGTTTGCGCCATTCCACCCGGGTGGGCTGGCCCACTTCCACGTGGGCAATTACAAAGAATTTGTCATCCTCTGCTTCGCCGAAATCCACCCGCTCGATGCTGCCGGGGTAGATGACCGGCGGCTGCAGGCCTTCGTTCAAATCCTGGGCTTTGTGGATGTGGCCGAGTGCGGTGTAGTTCAGGCGCGGGTTGCGCACCAGGGCGCCGGGCAGCATTAAGTCCTGGCCGAGCATAATGGTGCGTTCCGCCCCCAGTTTGGCCCCCTGGATGCTGGCGTGAGCGGCGAGGATGAGCGGAAGGGCCGGGTCGGCCTGTTCCATCCAACCTTGCAGCAATTCCGTCAGGCGGGCTTCAATCTGGCTGAAGATTTCCTCCCGTTTCAGACCGGTCAGCTCCAAAGAACCCATCAGGCCGGAACGGAAGATCCAGGGGAGGGTGATGATTTGCAGCGGCAGGCCGCCCAATTGATCCGGGCCGAGCAGGGCTGGTTTGGCGGCTACAAACACATGCGGCACCTGGAGCGTATCGTATTCCTGCAGGGTGTGGGCGCGGCCTGTGGTGGGGGAGAGATCGTGGTTGCCCACCAGCAAAAGGATGGGGATACCCGCCTGGGAGAGGCGGATGATGCGCCGGCCCCACTCGCGCTGGTAGGTGGGGGCCGGGCTGCGATCCTTGTAGGCATCCCCGGCAAAGAGCACCAGGTCCACCCGTTCCTGGATGGCGGTATCCACGATCGTATCCAGGGATTTCAG
>CALESS010000037.1 GCA_937907495.1 uncultured Anaerolineaceae bacterium | reverse complement strand
GGTAATTTGCCCGAAGGCCCCATCGAACCAGCCACAAAGCGGGGATGTTGGGGTGTGCTGAATTCATCGGCCAGGCGCCTGGCGAGAGCGGCTGCCGCCTGGTTGATGGCATCCACCTGATCTCCCAGGCCGTATTCCCCCAGCGTGAGGCGGTTGGCGCGGAAGGTGCAGGTCTCGATGACATCCACGCCAACTTCGAGGAAGGAGCGGTGGACGGCTTCCACGGCGGCGGGGTAGGTGAGAACCAGGTAATCATTGCAGCCGAAGGTGCGTTCGCCGCCGAAGTGCTCGGGGGTCAGGTTCTGGCGCTGCAAGTTGGTGCCCATTGCGCCATCAAAAACCAGGATGCGCTCTTGCAGGGCATCGAGATAGCGTCGGTTGTCAGTCAATTCGCTCATATCAGGCTCCGTAGTAATTTTTGCGACAGATATAAAAAATCCTCCCTGGAATAGAGAGGAAGGCGGTGAAAGTTCCGCACCTCATCTTCCAGAAGGCCGCCGGGGCGGTTTCTGCCGGAATTGGCACCGCGGGTTGGCTGCGGTTGCCGAGGTTTCACAGGGCCGGTCCCTCCACCTCTCTGGATGAGTGATGATGTTGACAGGATTTTACCACAAGTAAGGTCTGATTTTCAAATGCAGAATCCCGGCGGGTTAATCAAGGGGAGAGGACGGTTGGGTCTGGAGGAATAAGCAAGACGGGGTATAATTTCTTCAACAGCTCTTTCGGAACCTTGAATTGTAGATCGGGTGAGCATGGATACAGCAAAAATCATCAATAGCAGTGCGCTGGCACGGATGGTGATCTGGCTGGGGAAGAACCTTCCTCCCGCCCTGGGTTATGGGGTGGCGGATTTTCTAGCGGATCTCATCAGCCACCGCCACGGCTGGAAGCAACCCCGGGCGCTGTATGCCAACCTCCAGGTGGTTACGGGCGGCTCGGCAACCCCGGCGGAGCTGACACAGATGGTCTATCAGAGCTATCGCATTTCCGGGCGTGGGTATTACGATTTTTATCACATCATGAGTGATCCGCAGGAGATTTTGCGCCGGGTTACCTTTAGCCCCCGGTTTGAGGAATTGCTCCAAAAATCCCTCACCCGCCAGGAAGGCATCATTCTTGCTCTGTCTCATACAGGCAACCAGGACCTGGGTGGACGGGCAGTGGTGGAGCGCGGAATGCCGTTGTTTGCGATCACCGCTCCCGAGGAATTTGGAAGTTATTCGCTGGCCAACAACCTGCGCCGGGAATTCAAGATTGAATCTTACCCGGCCTCCATGCAGACGGTGAAGAAAGCCATTGAACATTTGCGCAATGGCGGGGTGGTGGTAACCGGGGTGGATCGCCCCTTCCCGGATTCGCAATATCGGCCGCGCTTCTTTGGCCGTCCGGCAGCCCTGCCGGTGGGGCCGGTGCGCATGGCGCTGCGTTTGAAGCTGCCTGTGTATGCCATTGGCTGCTTCCATAAGCCGGATCACACTTATGAGATGTGGACCAGCGAGGCAATCGAGATGCAGCATACTGGAGATGCTGACCAGGATGTGCTGGTGAACGCGGAACGGGTGCTTGCTAAATTTGAAATCCGCATCCGCCAGGACCCCACCCAGTGGGCAATGTTCTACCCGGTTTGGCCGGAGATTTTGGAAGAAGGACCTGAATAATCATGGGAGGTGAGTTTTGCTGACTGCGGAAACCCGGTGGAGTGTGAATGAGAGCCTTTTGCAATCCTATCGCTCGATATTTATCTCCTCCCAATCATTCTTGCTGGCGGTGGGGGCGGTGACCTTCGACCGGTATGCCTTTCTCAACATTATCCTGGCGGTGATGAGCCTGGTGATGATCTGGTGGATCTGGCTGCCTGTTGTCACAGCCCGGCGGCGGATTGTGGATTATTATAAATTTTCACTCTCCCTGACCGCAGAACAACAGCTCTACTACTTTGAGCATTTCACGGAAGGCCAATACGTCTCTGATGGGAAAAGTAGAGAACAGGTTAATGATTATCTGGAGAATACACTCCAGCTTACGCACAAGATTACCGATATGCGGGAAACCCGCGAAAAAGTGGATTTCTGGCTGCCGTTCGGTTTTTCCATCATCTGGTTATTTTTTCTAATTCCTTCCGGAATTGGATTGTTAAATGTGTTTTTCAATTAAAATCAGGAAGAATTCGCATTAACCATTATGGGAAGGGGACTGGATGAAAGAGCAGAAAACATCAATATTGCCGTATTTCTTCACCGGGGCCGGGTTGGCTCTCCTGGGCTGGGGGGGGATTGCCGCCCTCTGGCTGCTAACCGAACCCAACCTGGGTGAACGCTGGTTGTTTTTCCTGGCCTTGTTCCTGGCGGTTGCCGGGACAGCCCTGCCTTTTGTAGCGCTGCTCAATCTGCGCTTTCCCAGTGAACCGCCGGCGGAAAAATTCGTTTTCTTCCGCCAATCCCTGTGGTTCGGGTTGTTAGCCTGCCTGGCGATGTGGCTGCAATCCTCGCGCATGCTCACCCTGGTACTGGTGATCGTCATCGGGCTGGCCCTGGCCGGGGTGGAATTCTTCCTCCGGCTACGGGAGCAATCCTACTGGAAGCCGAAGGAACCGGAAGGTGAGTGATCTGCGCCATCTGCCGGCGGTGGATGCCCTGCTGCAAAGCCCGGCCGGGGCGGCCCTCTCGGCTCGTTTTGGCCGGCCCCTGACCGTGGACGCGATGCGCGCCACGTTGGATGAAGTGCGCGCCGGATTCACCCCCGAAGGTACCCTGCCGGATTCATCCGCCCTGCTGCAAACCATCCAATCCCGGCTGGAGCAATGGACCGCCCCCACCCTGGTGGATGTCATCAATGCCAGTGGGGTGGTGCTGCACACCAACCTGGGGCGGGCGCCTCTTTCCCGCGCTGCTTTGCAGGCCGTACAGGTTGCTGCCAGCGGCTACGCCACCCTGGAGTATGACCTGGAAAAGGGCAAACGGGGTTCCCGAAGTATTCATGCCGAGGCGCTGCTCATGCGCCTCACGGGGGCAGAAGCAGCCCTGGTGGTCAATAACAATGCGGCAGCCGTGCTGCTCGCGTTAATTGCCCTGGCCCGGCGCAGACGGGTGATTGTGGCCCGCACGCAATTGGTGGAGATAGGCGGCGGTTTTCGTATCCCGGATGTCATGGCTCAATCCGGTGCAAAACTGGTGGAAGTGGGGGCTACCAACCGCGTGCATGCCGCGGATTTTGAATCTGCCCTCGAGGAACCCGCTGCCCTGGTGGTGCGGGCGCACCACTCGAACTTCCGTTTGATCGGCTTCACTTCAGAGCCCACCCTGGCGGAGCTGGTGGCAATTGCCCACCGGCGGGATGTACCCGTACTGGACGACCTTGGCTCCGGCACTTTCCTGGATACCGCTCGTTTTGGTTTGGCCCATGAACCCACCATTCAAGAGTCCCTGCAAGCCGGGGCGGATGTGATCTGTTTTTCCGGCGATAAATTGCTGGGCGGGCCGCAGGCAGGCATCCTGATCGGCCGGCGGGAGCTGATCGCCCGCATTAAGAAACATCCGCTGGCACGGGCCGTGCGGGCAGACAAATTATGCCTGGCGGCGCTTTCCGCCACCTTGCTGCATTATTTGAAGGATGAAGCGGAGCAGGAAATCCCAATCTGGCGCATGATCAGCCGCACCCCGGAGCAAAACCGCCGCCGGGCAGAAAGCTGGCGCACTGAACTTGGGACCGGCACGGTGATCCCCGGCCTTTCCACGGTGGGCGGTGGCGCACTGCCGGAAGAGACTCTGCCCACCAGCCTGCTGGCGCTCCAGGTACCGCAGCCTAACAGGTTTCTGGAGGGATTGCGTCAACAGCCCGTGGCGATCATCGCCCGGGTGGAG
>CALESS010000036.1 GCA_937907495.1 uncultured Anaerolineaceae bacterium | reverse complement strand
CGGCACCCACTGCGGGCAGGTTTTATACAGGTCATAATGAAATTGAATAAACCGATTTACCTGACCTCTGTTTTGCACGTCCACTTGCGTTACATTGATCATAATTTTCCTCACATAAAGGGATGACATCAAGAATTTAAGTAGTATACACCAAATGGAGGCAAAGGTTTCGCGCCGGCATTTTGGCTATGGTAAAATCCACCCAGGACCCTGCTCTTATCGGTTGCCGCACACCCCTGATAGATAACGAGGAGCCTTATGACCAACCATCTAGCGGATCAAACCTCCCCCTACCTGCTTCAACATGCCAACAACCCGGTCGATTGGTATCCCTGGGGGGAAGAAGCACTCAACCGTGCCCGGGCAGAGGACAAGCCAATTTTTCTCAGCATTGGTTACACGGCCTGCCACTGGTGCCATGTGATGGAGCGCGAATCATTCGAGGATGAGAGCATCGCTGCCTTTTTGAATGAGAATTTTATTTCCATCAAAGTGGATCGTGAGGAACGCCCTGACCTCGACCATATCTACATGACTGCGGTTCAACTTCTCACCGGCTCTGGCGGCTGGCCCATGTCGGTTTTTCTCAGCCCCGATCTGGAGCCTTTCTATGGCGGAACCTATTTTCCACCCCGTAAATCTCACGGTCTGCCTTCCTTCCGCGAGATTTTGCGCACCATCAACCACCTCTGGCGGGAAGAACGGGAGAACTTGCTGCGGGTTTCCGAAAAGCTAAAGGAGCGCCTGGCCGATGAAGCCGCCTGGCAACCCGGCGCGGGAGAGGACTTCCACCTGCGCGACCTGCACCAGGCCGCAGCCAACCTGGAGACCCGTTACGACTGGCAATCCGGTGGCTGGGGACCTGCGCCGAAATTCCCGCAGCCCATGGCAATCGAGTTTTTGCTCCTCCAGGCGGAGCGCGGCGAAGGCCAGGCCTTGAAGATGGCCACCCACGCCCTGCATGCCATGCAGCGCGGCGGCCTGTATGATTGGGTGGGCGGCGGCTTCCACCGCTACTCTACGGATGCCGCCTGGCTGGTACCTCACTTTGAGAAGATGCTCTATGATAACGCTTTGCTCGCCCGCGCCTACCTGCATGCCTGGCTGCTCACCGGTGAAGTGTCCTTTCGCACGGTAACCCTCCAAACCCTCGAGTTCGTCCTGCGGGAGATGACGCACCCATTGGGTGGTTTTTACAGCAGCCTGGATGCCGATAGCGAAGGTCAGGAGGGCAAATTCTACGTCTGGAGCTTTGACGAATTACGCGCCCTATTTCCAGAGGAAGAACTTTGGACGATCTTGAAGGCTGCCTTTGCCCTTTCTTCAGAAGGAAATTTCGAAGGCAATATCATCCTTCAAATGCAGCAGCCTCTTGCCCGGCTTGCCCGGGAGCTCGGTCTCTCCGAAGATGCCCTGCGACTCGCCCTGATGAAGATTCAGTCCACCCTCCTCCTCTCCCGCTCCACCAGGGTAAGGCCGCAAACGGACGATAAAATCCTCACCGCCTGGAACGCCTTCATGTTACAAACCTTCGCCCAGGCTGCCCGTTATCTCAACCGGCCGGATTTCCTGGCAGCCGCCCGGAAGAATGCCGATTTTCTCCTCACCCGCCTTCAGGTGGATGGCCGCTTGCTGCGTTCCTGGCGGGATGGCAAAGCCCACCTCGCTGCCTACCTGGAAGATCACGCCGCCCTGGTCCTCGCCCTGTTGGATCTGTACCAGTCCGACCCCAATCCGCGCTGGTTCCAGGCTGCCCGCCAGTTGTGGCAGCCGGTGCCCGCCGATTTTTCGGACCCCGGCGGCGGCTTTTTCGACACCTCCGCTCAGCAAGCCTCTCTACTCGTCCGTCCCAAAGCCCTACAGGATAATGCCACCCCCTCCGGCAATGCCCTTGCCATACAGGCCTTACTGCTCCTGGCAGCTTATGATGATCGCACTGACTACCAGCAACAGGCAGAGGAGATATTGCGCTCGGTTAATT
>CALESS010000035.1 GCA_937907495.1 uncultured Anaerolineaceae bacterium | reverse complement strand
TGTGATCATTGCCCAGATTTTCATTGCCGCGCCATTTTTCGTGCGCTCCGCCACAGTCGGATTTGCCAGCGTGGAGGACGACATTCTGCAGGCTGCCCAACTGGATGGTGCAAACCGCTGGCAAATGATGCGTTATATCTTCCTGCCGTTATCCCAATCTGCCCTGATCTCGGGGGCGGTGATGAGCTGGTCCCGTGCCCTGGGTGAATTCGGCGCTACCATCCTGTTTGCCGGAAACCTGCCAGGCCGCACGCAGACCATGCCCATGGCGATTTACCTGGGGTTTGAAGTTAACCTGGAGATGGCCCTGACCCTCTCGGTGATTTTAGTCTCGATTTCGTTCATCGCCCTGCTGGTAGTGAAACGCATCATCCGCCCAAATTAAAGATCACCAAAGTGGATCAATTGAACCTGGCGGTTCTCAAGCTCCGGGCGCAGCCCGGGGTCCGTGAGAACCGAAAGTTCTTTTTCGCGTGGGGAGCTGTAAGCGGAATCGAGTTCAGCATCCACATACCCCGGATGAGTCATGATTTCAAAGGTTCCACCGGGTAATTTCTCGATAATGGAAAGCATCTCCGGCAGCGAAACACCCGCATCGTAAAAAGTGCTGATGAAGCCATCCGGGTGTGGGCGTGGATACTCTTGTAATACGAGGGGCAGATATCGGCCCATTTCTGCCATCAAAGCGTCCGGAATCCCGGAGGCGATGGAACCCTGCCAGATGGGCAAACGGATGGCGCAGCCATACTCGGTTGCCAACCGGCACATCAGCCGGAAGAGTCCGGGGCTTAAAAACGAAGAATGATGGTGCGAATCGAGGTGGGTGGGGTTTTTGCGGCAGATGGCGGCAAAAGTTTCAATCTGTGCCCGCCATTCTGCCTCCACCTGGGCGAGGTCCAGGTTGGGTAGACGCAGCAGGAAATCATTCAAGCCCGGAAAGCTGCCCTTTGAATCCACCAGGGCGGAAAGGTGCGCCGCGCCGGTCAGCGGATGTCCCGAGGTCAGGTTTAAATGCACTCCAAGGCCCAAAGCCGGGCATTCGCTGAGGGCGAGTCGTAAATCGGACTCGACGGTGGGCTGGTTCAGCATACAAGTAGTGGAAGTGACCACCCCAAGCAGGTGGGCGTGGCGAATCCCCGCAGAAATGCCGGCTGAGCGGCCATAGTCATCGGCGTTGATAATCAAATGTGTTTTCATGTTCTCCATTTTACACCGCCCTGGCTGCCGGACGGAGAAAACAAACATCCAGGACGGCTCTGTCGGGTTCTTTCCAGCAGGTTGTAAAGGGACACCTTAAATAAAAAGTGCCCCCACACGAAGTGCGCAGGGCGGTGGGAATTCGAATCCCCGTTTTGGCCTCATGTACCTCGATGGTATGAGGGGGACACCTTAAATAAAAAGTGCCCCCACACGAAGTGCGCAGGGCGGTGGGAATTCGAATCCCCGTTTTGGCCTCATGTACCTCGATGGTATGAGGGGGACACCTTAAATAAAAAGTGCCCCCAGGGGAATTCGAATCCCCGTTTTGGCCTTGAGAGGGCCACGTCCTGGGCCACTAGACGATGGGGGCGTCTGGCGGACAAAATTCTATCATGCCCGCCCGGCATTGTCAACGAATTCTTATTTCTGCCCGGTGGAAACCAGCAAGCCTTCGATCAACTGTTCTTTTTCCGCCGCGGTCAACTTGGCCTCGGGGTGTTGTATGACGTAAATTGGCAGGGGCATCTCACCGGAACGGATGACCTCTTCGATATCGTCCCACTCATATTCTTTTTCTTCCCGTTCTCCACTTTCTCCATTGCCCTTGTACGCCCGCCATTCCGAAAAGTTCAACTTTTGCCGACCTTCGTCAACATCCCGCTGCACCAGCCAGGAGATGGGGGCAATGTTACTGTACCAGGGCCAGACCGATTCGTTGCTGTGGCAATCAAAACAGGCGCGCACAGCCAGGGCGCGGGTTTGCGGGCTATCCCAATTTGGCTCGGAGACCACAGGCGGGTTGGTGTGATCCTTCCCATAGGGAACCAGCTGCAGAAGCAAAAACACGCCAATTACCACGCCTGCCAGGATGAGAATCTTTTTCATTTGCTCACCTCCATCAACCTATTGATTAAGTCAACAACCACAAGTGTACCTCATAAGGAACTCCCCTGCATGTTGGGCAGGGGAGGGGAAGGATACAAGAAATTCGTGGCTACTTATCTTGCAAAGCGGCCAGGCCGGGCAGAACCAGGCCCTCGAGCATTTCCAGGGAAGCGCCGCCACCGGTAGAGATGTGGGTTATCTTATCGGCCAGCCCGGATTGTTGGATAGCTGCCACTGATTCCCCGCCGCCAATCACGCTGATCGCGCCGCTGGCAGCAACCGCTTTGGCAACGCCATATGTGCCTTCCGCAAAAGCAGGGAACTCAAACACGCCCATCGG
Source organism: uncultured Anaerolineaceae bacterium (assembly GCA_937907495.1). Lineage (GTDB taxonomy): Bacteria > Chloroflexota > Anaerolineae > Anaerolineales > Anaerolineaceae > CALESS01. Next base: position 2,788 of record CALESS010000035.1, on the reverse strand, counting down.
ACCATTCCAGACCACGGTTCCGGCCTCGGCGATCACCCTGGCAAACTCTGCCACGGTCTGCGGGCCAATATCCAGCACCCGCCAGCCATCCGGTACATCACCGGTGGGAACCACTTTTTTCTGGGCTGCGGCATCGAAGGCATCCGCCAGCACCAGGTCAACGGGCAGGCGCAGTTTTCCGCTGCCGCGTGCCAGCAGTTCCGCCGCAGTGGCTACGGCATCGGCTTCCACCAGGGAATCCGCCATTTTCAAGCCGCGCGCTGCCAGGAAGGTGTTCGCCATGCCGCCGCCAATCAAGATGGTATCTGCTTTTTCCAGCAGGTTCTTGATGACGCCGATTTTATCGCTGATCTTTGCCCCGCCTAGGATGGCCACAAACGGCCGTTTGGGATCTTGAATGGCGGAACCAAGGTATTGTATTTCCTTTTCCATCAGAAGTCCGGCGACTGCCGGCAGGTAGCGGGCCACGCCTTCGGTGGAGGAGTGGGCGCGGTGTGCCGTGCCAAAAGCATCGTTAACATAGATATCGGCCAGGGATGCCATCTGCCGGGCCAGTTCCAGGTCGTTCTTTTCCTCACCCGGGTAAAAGCGGGTATTTTCCAGCACCAGGATCTCTCCCGGTTTTAGGGCGGCTGCGGCGGACTCCGCCTGGGGGCCGATACAATCCGCAGCAAAGGTCACCGGGGCTTCGACGAGCTCGCTCAAATAATCCGCCACGGGTTTCAAAGAATACTTGGGATCCGGCCCGCCCTTGGGCCGCCCGAGGTGGGAAGCTAAAATCACGGCTGCGCCATGGTCCAGCAAGTATTGAATGGTCGGCAGGGCCGCCCGGATGCGGGTGTCATCGCCCACCATTCCTTCTTTCAATGGCACATTGAAATCCACCCGTACCAATACTTTCTTGCCTTTTACATCAATATCACGCACAGTTTTTTTGTTAAACATTGGGTCATTCCTCAATCGGTTACTTGGGAAGGGGTGGGTCATTGACCCACCCCATTGGTGTTTGTTTTTAGAGGCTCTTGGCCATCTTCAGTGCCAGATCAACTGTGCGGCAGGAGTAACCCCACTCATTATCATACCAGGCCACAACCTTCACCAGGTTGCCACCCATCACGGTATTGTTGGGCAGGTCAACGATGGAGGAGCGGCTGTCACCCTTGAAGTCGGTGGAAACCAACGGGTCGTTGTATTGACCGCGGGTGACACCCAGGATGCCGGCCAACGGGCCTTCCGAAGCGGCGATAAAGGCCGCATTCAATTCGTCCTTGGTGGTGGATTTTTCCACAAGGCAGACGAAGTCCACGATCGAGACGGTGGGGGTGGGGACGCGCAGGGAGTAGCCGTCGAATTTCCCCTTCAAGGAGGGGATCACCAGGGCGAGGGCCTTGGCTGCACCGGTGGTGGTGGGGATGATATTGAGGCCGGCGGCCCGGCTGCGGCGCATTTCTTTCTTGTGACCCTGATCCAAAATCACCTGGTCGTTGGTGTAAGAGTGGATCGTGGTCATCAATCCCTGTTGAATGCCGAGCATGTCGTTCACCACTTTGGCGGCTGGAGCCAGGCAGTTGGTGGTGCAGGAAGCATTGGAAACCACATGGTGCTTTGCGGGATCGTACAATTCATCGTTGACACCAAGCACGATGGTGATGTCCTCATTCTTGGCAGGGGCAGAGATGATCACCTTGCGGGCACCGCCGCGCACGATGTGCACATTGGCGCCGGGTTTACCCTTGGCCGGGTCACCGATGGCATCGGTGAAGACGCCGGTGGACTCAATGACGATATCCACGCCCAAATCTTTCCAGGGGAGGGCAGCGGGGTCCTTCTCCGCAAATACTTTCACCAGGTTGCCATCCACGGCGATATCATTCCCGACCACTTCCACCTTGTGATGGAAAATGCCGTAGGTCGAGTCATATTGCAGCAGGTGGGCGTTGGATTTGGCGTCAAACAAATCGTTCACAGCCACTACTTCCAGGTCGCCGCCAGCGCGTTCCAGCATTGCTTTGAAAACGAGCCGACCGATGCGGCCAAAACCATTGATTCCTACTCGAGTTGTCATTTTTTGCCTCCAGAAATATTTCAAAAATCTCCACGCAAGGCGTGGGTTTGTTTAGACAAGCCCCTAACTGAACAATTATGCCACGTCTTCCCGCTCTGTCAATGGGCCAGTTCGCTCGGAATAGAGGTCCATGATGGCGCGTGCCAGCTTGGTTGAATCGTGCCGCCAGGGCGCCTCATCGCTCACCAGGTCTGCCTCGTAGAGCGAATAATCCCGCCGGCTTTCATCCTCCGGTTTGACCCACTCGGTACCAGCGGGCAAATCCGCCGTGAAGTTGCGGTTGCAGATGACCAGGTCAAACAGGCGGCCATTCACGTGCTGCTCAATGGCATGGACATGGTCTCCGCAGGTGTAGCCCTGGGTCTCGCCGGCCTGAGAGGCCACATTGCAGACAAAAAACTTAAGTGCCTTGCTGGCACGTACTGCCTGCACCAGGTCCGGGACGAGGAGGTCCGGCAGCAAACTGGTGAAAAGACTGCCGGGGCCGATGATGATCAAATCAGCGGAGAGGATGGCTTGAATGGTGGGCGGATAGGCCAGGGGGTTGGTAGGTTCCAGCCAAACGCGTTTGATCTCCCCCCCTGTTTGGGTGATGGCACTTTCCCCTTTGACCTGGACCAGTTTTTCCTGCCCCGGCAGGAGGATCTCGGCTACCAGGCGCACATCCTGCAAGGTGGAGGGAAGTACCTGTCCGATGACTGCCAGGACGCGCCCGGATTCAAT
>CALESS010000034.1 GCA_937907495.1 uncultured Anaerolineaceae bacterium | reverse complement strand
GGCCCTGGTGGTCGGTGCGGTTTTTGTAAGCCCTGCCCAACCCGTGAAAGCTGCCAATGACCTGCGCATCAGCCAGGTATATGGCGGCGGAGGTAATGCAGGGGCGCTCTACACAAACGACTTTATTGAGCTCTTTAATGCCGGGGCCAGCCCGGTAAATTTGACGGGTTGGTCAGTTCAATATGCTTCCGCCTCCGGAACATCCTGGACGAACAAAACCAGTCTAAGCGGAACCATCCAACCCGGACAATATATGTTAATCCAGGAAGCATCAGGTGGGGCAGTTGGATCTCCCTTGCCTACACCTGATCTGTCAGGAAGCATCAATATGTCGGGATCCAATGGTAAAGTGGCTCTTGTGAATAACACGGTCACTTTGCCGGCTGAAGTTTGCCCCACCGGAATAGTGGATATTGTCAGTTATGGCGATGCATCCTCAGATTGCGAGGGCCAATCCACCTCCAATACCTCGGTTATTCTGGCAGCCATCCGCAACGCACAAGGCTGTACGGATACGGATAACAATCTGGCAGATTTCACAATTGCCACCCCCAACCCGCGCAATAGCGCCACCCCCATCCATACCTGCGGCGCGGACCTGGCCCCCAGTGTGGCTTCAACCACGCCGACCAACAATGCCACCGGTGTAGCCCTGGATGCAGATCTGACTATCACCTTCTCCGAGGCTGTGGATGTGGCTGCGGATTGGGTCAGCATTTCCTGCGCGACCAGCGGCGCCCACACCGCGGCCATCAGCGGGGGACCCACCAGCTTCACCCTCAACCCGGCAGCGGATTTTGTCAACAGTGAACTTTGTACCGTCACGGTGGATGCCACCAAGGTGACCGACCAGGATCTGCTGGATCCGCCGGATGCCATGGCGGCCAATTACGTCTTCAGCTTCAGCGCTGTCAATGCCGCCGCCTGCGGCCTGCCGTATACCGCCATCCATGATATCCAGGGCGCCACGGATACCCCGGCCCTGAGCGGCGTACAGACCACCGAAGGCGTTGTCACCGCCGATTATCAAAGCGGGGGTTTCAACGGCTTCTACTTGCAAGCTGTCCCCGGCACAGAAGATACCAATGCAGCCACTTCTGAAGGCGTTTTTGTCTATAACACTTCCTTCCCGGTCAACCCGGGGGACCATGTGCGCCTGACCGGCTCTGTTTCCAATTATACCGGGGGCGGGTTCTCCAGCATGACGCAAATCTCCACCCTGACCGACCTGGAAGTTTGTACGACCGCTGTTTCGATGACCCCCGTCACCGTTACTTTGCCGGAAGATGCAGACCCCGCCACCTACCTGGAACGCTATGAAGGTATGCTGGTCAGCTTCCCGGAAACCCTGGTGGTGCAGCAAAATTATTTCCAGGGGCGCTACGGCCAGTTGACCCTTGGCGATGGCCGCATGTTCCAAATGAACAACTTCAGCATGGGTGGCAATACCGAAGCTCCGCTCAGTGCGGTGATTCTGGACGATGGTTCCACTACCCAGAATCGCAGTCCGATTCCCTACCTGCCCGCGGATGGTGCAGTGCGGGCTGGTAACACCGTAACCGGCGGCCTGACGGGTGTGCTGGATAACGGACAGATCAACACCTCCACGTCTGCCACTTCCTGGCCGATGTCTTATTACCGCCTGCAGCCCCTGGAGCCAGCCAGTGTCACCTTTGATGCAACGGTCAATGCCCGCTCAGTCACTCCGCCGGTTGTTGGCGGCAGCCTGAAGGTGGTGGGTGCCAATGTATTGAATTACTTCACCACGCTGGATGATGGCAGCAACCCCGGCCCCTATGGCGGCGGCAACACCCCGCGTGGCGCCGATACAGCCAGCGAATTTACCCGGCAGCAGGCGAAGATTGTCGCCATGCTGGCTGCCATGGATGCGGATGTCTATTCCCTGATGGAAATCGAATCCTGGGATGGCGCCTATGGCGGTCTGGGTGCAGTCCAGGCCCTGGTGGATGCGCTGAATGCCGAGGTTGGCGCTGGCACGTATGCTGTGGTTGCCGACCCGCTTCAGGGTGCGTTTGATCCCGCTGACGGCGGCGATTTCATTCAAGTGGCGCTGATCTACAAGACCGCCACGGTTGCCCCGGTTGGGCCGGCGCTGAGCAGCGCGGATACCATCTTCAGTCGTTCGCCCTTTGCCCAGGAGTTTGAGGAATTGGCCTCCGGCGAGGAATTTGTGGTGGTGGCCAATCACCTTAAATCCAAAGGCTCCTGCCCCTCCAATCCGCTCGATCCGAATGCGGACCAGGGCGATGGTCAGGGCTGCTGGAACCTGCTGCGGAGCCAGCAGGCCGCCGCTTTACTGACCTTCATTAATACCGACCTTGTCCCATTGGACCCGGACGTGCTGGTGTTGGGTGACTTGAACGCATACGGCGCTGAAGACCCGGTTACCGTACTGACCTCTGGCGGGTTGGTCAACCAGGTGGCAGCCAATGTGCCCGCAGCCGAGCGCTACTCCTATGTCTTTGATGGCACCGCCGGTTACCTGGACCATGCCTTGAGCACTGCTTCCTTCAGCAATCAACTCACCGATGTGGCCTTCTGGCACATCAACGCCGATGAACCCTCGGTGATTGATTACAACACCGAGTTCAAGACGGTTGACCTCTACCAACCCCACATGTTCCGCGCCAGCGATCACGATCCGGTGCTGGTGGGCCTGGACCTGGATGAGGAAAACGTAGCCCCGGTGGCGGTGAATGACAGCTACAGTGTGGCGGAAGATACCACGCTCACCGTGGCAGCCCCCGGTGTGCTGGCCAACGACACCGATACGGATCCGTTGACGGCTGCGGTCGTCACGCCGCCCACCCATGGCACCCTGGAGCTCAATGCGGATGGCTCCTTCAGCTACATTCCAGGGCTTAATTACAACGGACTGGATACCTTCACCTACAAAGCCAACGATGGAGAGCTGGATTCGGCGGAAGCCACGGTCACCATCACCATCACCCCGGTCAACGATGGCCCGGAGGCGGTGGATGACGCCTACACCGTGATGGAGAATGGCAGCCTGACGGTGGATGCGGCGGCAGGTGTGCTGGCGAATGACGTAGAGGTGGATGGCGATAACGTTGCCGTTTCATTGGTGATGGCAACCACCCACGGCACATTGAGCCTCCGTGCCGATGGCTCCTTCACGTACACGCCAAACCCTGGCTTCTATGGCGAGGACAGCTTCGTCTATCAACTGACGACCTACCCGGCGCCCCGGGCCCCCTGGACGGATGAAGCCGTGGTTACGATCACGGTCACCCCGCTCTTCCACATGTGGATGCCGATCATCACCCGCTAAAATCTCTGGCGGAAACAAAGGCTCCGGGCGCTAACCAGCGTCCGGAGTTTTTGTTTGGTGTTCTCCCCCCTTTAATTCCAGCGAAATTACACATTTGTAAAGTGAATCAGGCGGTAAAGCCGTCTCGGTTGGGGTGAAAGGTGTATATAATTATGAGCGTTTACTGGGCGGTCATAAATTGGTTCAACCTAAAAGGAGGGAATAAAGCAAACTGCTTCCCATATCACTGCCGCCTGAACAGGGTAAGACCCATTTATTCCAGTATAAAAAACTTGGAGGAAAAATGCAGATCAAATTTTGGAATATCTTAATGATTGTGGCCCTCGTGGCCGGAGCAGCCTTTGTAACCCCTGCTCAATCCGTGAAAGCTGCCAGCAGCCTTGCAACAGGCAGCCCGAGCATGATCGAGAGTCCCTTCGCGTTCTTCGATCCAACGGTTCTTGCGGCGGATACCACTCCTCAAGAACCTGTCGTCCACCCCCGCCCCCAAACCCCGGGTTTGGAGAAGCTGGGACCGGGAGGGCCATTGGCCGCCTGGGTGGATGATGACTGGCAGGGCCTGTCGGATGGCGAGTCGGTGGATGTGGGCGGCGGCAATATGCACGTCATTGGCACCGATGCCTTCGCCACGATCCAGGAAGCCATCAACGCCGTGGAAGTCGGCGGCACGGTTAATGTGCTGGCGGGAACGTATGCGGAAAACCTTTATATTGAGAATTCGCTTACCCTGCTGGGGCCGAATGCCGCGATTAACCCAAACAGCGGGGTGCGCGGAGCAGAAGCCATCCTGCACCCGGAGACTTCCGAGGTGGATCCGTATGGCGCCTGTAATCAAATGGCCTATCTCATAGAAGATTCGGTCACCATCCGCGGGTTCACCTTCGATGGCGATAACCCGGATCTCACCAGCGGAATTATGATTGGCAGCTCCGATGTGGATGCCTGCGAGCTTATTGCCAGTTATGAAGGTGTGGGGAATATCGTCATTGAAAACAATATTCTCAAAAATGCCACCTACACCGCTTTGGAATTCTACAACTACACGAATTCTGCCGCTACTGCGGGAAATTTCATCCGCTACAACCAGTTCGAAAATATCGGCGAAACCACCTACAACTGGGGTATCGGCGTTCTGGTATACAACAACTTTTACGCGGATGTAACCGATAACGTTTTCAACGAAGTCCGCACCGGTATCCAGACGGGGAATTTCTTCAACGCCAACCCGGGCACCACCGGGCGCATTGCCAATAACACTATCAACGCCTGGCGTGTGGGCATCTTCCACAACCTGTGGTATTCCAATGCCAGCAGCATTTCGGTGGATCACAACTCGATCACTGCCATTCCCCATGCCGGGGTGACCCGCTGGACCGGCATGCTGCTCACTTCTTTTCAGCAGACAGCCACCACCAGCGTGATGGATAATACCATTCTCGTTCCTGCAACTGTCAGCTTTGATGAACCCGGTTACTCTGCCGGATATAACCTGTGGAACCTGCCCACCAGCAGTCCCTTCATTATCCAGGGCGGCACGGTCAGCGGGGCGGATATCGGCGTTTGGATCAATAATTACGAGGGCTACAACAGCAATGCTGCCAACACTTCCGCAATTGTAAACGGGATGGTGATTACGGAAGCGAAAGCGGGCATCATGGTTTGGGATAGCCCCAGTAACACCAACGGGTCCTCCGTTTCTGCCAATATCTTGAATAACACCATCCGAGGTTCGGAACTTGGCCTTATGGTGGGAGGTGAACAGGCTTTCGCAAATGCCACTGCCAACTTCATTGAAGATGGCGTAAATGGGGTGCTGGTTCAAACCGATGCTCTTCTCACCCTGCATGAAAATCGCCTGGCAGGAAACACCGAGGATGCCATTATCAACCTCGGCACGCGCCTGGTGGATGCCTCTGCAAACTATTTAGGCAGCACCGATGCCGACGTGCTGGCCGATGCGATGATGGGGCCGGTGGATTACACTCCATGGTTACACTCCCCGCTGGATCTGGCCTCGCTCACACCAGGCTTCCAGCCCGGTTTCTCCATCCTGTATGTGGATGATGACAGCGCTCAAGCCGGCTCCGAAAGCCGCATCCACGAAGGTATCCGTTTGGTAACCACCGGCGGGACGGTCACCGTTTGGGATGGAACCTATTACGGAGCCGTAGTGATTGACAAGCCGCTCACCCTCCAATCGGAAAATGGCCCGGAAGTGACCACTCTGCATGGAGGCCTGACAGCCCCAACCATCTATGTCGTGAGTATACGCGCCAGTGATGTGGATGTGGATGGCTTTACCGTTACCAACCCGCTCTACAACGAGCGAGGAGGAGATGTGGCGGGGATTGTAGCTGCCTATTATGGCGACCCGCTCATCACGAATGTGGGGATTAGGAATAATATCGTAACCCAAATCGGTGCCGATACCCGCCTGTTAACCGACCCTGCCCTCCACTGGACGGCGACGGGCATCGTTTCTGCCGGATATGTGGATGGACTATACATCGAGGATAACACCATCTATAACATCCATCACACCAATGCCGGCGGGAGTGGTAATAATCTCAGCCCGGTAGCCATTGGGGTCTTCGGTGAGGATGATACCAAGTTCACGACCAACGTGCAGGTGACCGGCAATACGATCTATGATATCTCCGCCATCAATACCGAAGGCGCAACCGGAAATGGTTTCGGTATTGCAATCGGTTGGGCTTCCGGTAAAACAGATGTTGAAGATAACCTGATCTATAATGTGGCGGGGCGTGGTATTTCCACCTCCCTCTATACCTATGATGAAGTGCAAATTGTCAGGAATACGCTCCACGATATTGGCCAGACAGCCATCATGTTCCGCAGTCTGTATGGCGGAACCATCCTGGAGAACAATATCTACAACAATGTTGCCGGCATAACGCTGGGCAGCACCGTAACCCCCGTACCGGAAGTGCAATTCAACCGGATTTTCGGTAATGGAACGGGCATCGTGAATCTCTCCGCTGCATCCCTGGTGGCAGAAAACAACTGGTTCGGCTGCAATGAAGGCCCCGGCGAGCCGGGCTGTGATGCAGTCTCCGGCCTGGTGGATGCGAATCCCTGGCTGGTTCTGACGGTGGAAGCCAATCCGGCCTCCATTTATCCTGGACTGACCTCCGCTGTGGATGCCAGCCTGGTGATCAACTCCGCTGCGGTAGATACCTCCGCCGGGGGAACTGTGCCGGATGGCATCCTGGCGGCCTTCAGCGCCCCGGATGGCGGCACCGTGTTACCGCTCACCGACACCACCCTGGCTGGTGTTGCCAGCACCGTCTTCACCGCCCCACTGGTTGTTGACATTTTCCAGGTGTGCGCGGCGGTGGATAACGAGCAGCTTTGCACGGATATTAGCGTGCTGAACGTAGCCCCCGTGGCGGTTGCGGATAGCTACACCACGGCGGAAGATACCACGCTCACCGTGGCAGCCCCTGGTGTGCTGGCAAACGACACCGATTTGGAACCGTTGACGGCTGCGCTCGTCACGCCGCCCGCCCATGGCACCCTGGAGCTCAATGCGGATGGCTCCTTCAGCTACATTCCAGGGCT
>CALESS010000033.1 GCA_937907495.1 uncultured Anaerolineaceae bacterium | reverse complement strand
CTTTTAGGGGCGTTTGAGCAGGTAGGAGGAAGCGGAGGAATTTCATTGTTCCACCTCCAGGGCGGGTTGCAGGGGGGTGGAGTCGCCAGGCTCGGTCGGGTTATTCAGAGCATATTGTGGGTTGACCTGGATGGAAACCCGCCGTGCCCCCAGGATGCGGCCAATTTCGGTTGCGGATAATTCCATGATGGACTGCATATCCACCGAACGCCGGATTTTTGAGGTGGCTTCAAATAGCTTCTGCTGATTGGCGACCTGGATGCGGCTGTCTTCCACCAGGCGGGCAGAAGCAATCACGGCGCCAAGGTTGTTTCCCAGTGTGCCGAAGATTTCAGCTTCGCTGGACAGGAAGGCGTTTTTTATTGGCAGTTCAATATCCAAAATTCCAAGCACTTCACCTTTGAATGTGATGGGAATGGCCATTTCGGACTGGATTTCAGGGTCAAGATTGATGTAACTCGGTTCTGTCCGGACGTCATTGACAATCTGGCTCGTGGCTGATTCCGCCGCCAGGCCAATGATGCCCTGCCCGATGGGGATGGAGAGATCCACCACTGCCTCTAACGAAAACCCTGCGGAAGCATGAACGGTGAGCATGTCGTGATTGTCCTTCAATAAGACGATAATCCGAGAGTTCGGAAGGGCATTCGATAACAAATCCACCGTGGTTTGAATGGCCTCGCTAATGCCGGTGGCGGCAGCCGTGTCAATGGAGATCTGGTGGAGCAGTTTATGCTGGGCAATGACGTTTTCTACCTGGTCAAAAAGCTGGGCATTGCGGATGGCAACGGCTACCTGGGGGGCAAGGGTTTGCAAGATATTCAAATCTGTTTCAGAAAACCGATCTTCATGGTCTGTGTCTTGAACCATCATTGTGCCCAGGATATCGGAGCCAATCAGCAGGGGTACACCTAACCAGGAATGAACAGCCTTGCCGACAATCTTAGGGCTTAATGCATTGATCTGCTGTTGATTGTGGAGCAATAAAGGTTTCTGCGTGCGGATGACGACGGAGGTCAGGCCTTCTCCCAACGGGAAGGGGGGGAAGTTGACCAATTGACCATCTTCGGTCATGAAGGGAATTTCAATATGATCCTGGGCTGGATTGTAGATGGTGACGGCAAAAGAGACATCGGAACCGATGAGTTCAATCACCTGCTCATTCAAAAGAACGAAGAGGTTTTTGAGATCCGTCTGGACAGAGGTGGCTTTGCTGACGGTAGAGAGGGCTTCCAGCTCGGAGAGACGAGATTTCAGCTTCGAAATCAAGTGTAAATCTTGCAGGGCAACCCCGGTGGATTTTGTGAGTTCGAGCAGGGAGGCGATATTTTCAGCGTTGATGGGGGTCTCTGCAAACCCTCCGATTGCCAGGATGTAGGTGATGGCATTGTTTTCAAAGATACCGAAAATGGCCGCGGATGTGCAACTGCGGCGTTTGAAGAAGGAGAGTATCTGACCATCGCTGCCCTGGGTTTCAAGATTTTCGATGATGATTGGCTCACCGCTGGCAAGCTGCTGCAAGGTGTTCTCCAGGGGCAAAGCCAACCCCTGGATGGAGGAGGCCACTGCGGGCCGTTTGGCATCGGTGATGAACTGCAATGCCAGGTGATCGTATTGGACGGAGAATAAAACGGCAACGAAGGGTGAATCGGTCAAGGTGGAGCGCAGTAAGGAAAAGAGTTCCACATCGTTATGGGCCTGGCGGATTAATTGGTCCACCTGGTTAGGGGAAGGCTTGATCGCCGGGAGGAGGGCTGTTTCCGATTGGGCGAGCACGCCGCGGAGGTAGATGGTGAGCGCGTGGAGAAATTCCAGGGTGGAAGAATCAAACGCATCCGACCGATGAGCCTGGACATCCATGAAGGCAATGACCTGATTGTTGACGAGAATGGGGAACAGGGCCTGGCAGGTCGTGCCGGGGAGGAGCCATTGGTTGTTGGTGAAACGGGATTCCCGGGTGTTCGCCAGGATATGTTCGTGTTTTTGGTTGTAAACCCAGCCGATGATGGATTCGTTGGTCAGGGGGACTGAAAACCCGGTGGTAACCCGGGGAGATAACCCCGGCGCTGCGAACTGCATTCTCAATTGGGCTTTATCATCCAACGGATTGATGACAAAATAAGCAGCATAATCCAGATCCAGGGTGCGGATGAGACCGCGGAGCAGATTGTCCAACACGGCATTGAGGGTAAAGCCGCGATCTATCCAACTGGCCATTTGTTTAAAAAGAAGATAAGGCGTGGCTTGCTCGTCCAGGGCTTCTTTTGAGGGTTCGCTTTGAGGCTGCTCCGGCAAAGAAGGCTCCGGGGAAGGTTCCTGTTTCTTGCGGAACCCGCGGAATCTATTGAGCATGGAGGAGATACCCTCCAGGGCGTTCTCAACGGGCAATGGTTTTGTAGTCTGTTCGTCAGCCATGCGAATCCTCAGCGATTCATTATTCGTATTCCCAGACGGTTTCACCGGATAGAATGCGTTGAATTTGATCCGGAAAACGATCAGGGTCGAGGGGTTTTCCCATAAATCCATCAAAGCCTGCCTGGCGAGCTTTGTTCATTTCTTCCAGGCTGGCTTCGGCAGTAACTGCAACAATGGGGGTTGCCTTCAGGCGGGGGGATTGCCTGATTTTACGCATTGCACTGTAGCCGTCTTCATAGGGCAGGCGGATATCCATCAGGATCAGGTCCAGTTTGGGGAGGGTGTCTGCATATTCAACCACCTCGTAACCGGAAGTTTTCCACTCGCAATGGACGCCCAGGAAGCCCAACAGGCGGGCGATCAGGACAAAGTTCGAGACATTGTCTTCTACAACCAGGACGGTGGCATCATTTGGTAGCGGCATAGTTGGTTTGTCTTCTCGATCCGTGCAATAATCAGACCAGGTGATGGGCGATCTTCTCGAGGAAGATATCAATATCAATCGGTTTTTCGATGTATCCATTGAACCCGGCGACGTGAGAGCGTTCCCGGGCGGCGGTGGTGACGTTCGCAGTAATGGCAAGGATGGGGATGGCCTGGTAAGCGGGATTGGCTTTGAGCTGGGCGGTGAGGGTGTATCCATCAATATCCGGCATGTTGATATCCATCAAGATTAAGTCCGGGGTCATGTTGGATAGAATTTCGATCGCCTCAGAGGCGTTGCCGGCTTCCAGAACGTTATAACATTCCGCGAGCAGGATGCGGCGAACCAGAAGCCTGTTTTCA
>CALESS010000032.1 GCA_937907495.1 uncultured Anaerolineaceae bacterium | reverse complement strand
CCCTGCCCGATATGGATGGCTTCCAGGTCTGTGAACAAATTCGTGAGTGGTCCCATGTCCCCATTATCGTCCTCTCGGTGAGGGATAATGAGAAGGATAAGGTGACCGCATTGGATAAAGGTGCCGATGATTACCTCACCAAGCCTTTTGGAATAGAGGAGCTATTGGCTCGCATCCGGGTGGCGTTACGCCATGCGGAACGTGCGATTGGTAATACGGGAAGTATCATCAAGACCGGCCCCTTGCAGATAGACCTGGCGCGGCATATCGTAACCAATAATCTGGAAGAATTGCACCTCACCGCCACCGAGTTCAAGCTCCTGGCATACCTGGCTGCTCATGCTGACCGTGTGCTGACGCATCGCGCAATCTTGACTCAGGTTTGGGGTTTTGAAGATTTCGATCATGTGGAATATCTGCGGGTTTACATTGGCCAATTGCGGAAGAAGATCGAAGTAAACCCGGATGACCCCCAATTTTTGTTGACCGAACCGGGGGTGGGCTATCGGTTTAAATCTGGGGATTAGCAATTTTCCCGGGCGCATTCCTTTATCTTTCCTTTATAAACTCCGCTTTTTATTTGTGATCACTTTATAGTTTATAGATACACTCTCCTTGTTCTTTCAAGGAGAGTGTAATGGCAATGTTTGCGGAGAATGAAGGCAGGAAGAAAATAATCGTTCTTTTACCAGAATGCCTGGTGAGGGATGCTGAACTGGCCCGGGAAGTGCGTAAATTGGCACTGCAAAAGCAGATGGATGTGCTTTTTCTCACACTGCTGGAGGATGAGGAAAAAGCTCTCATGGTTGCCCGTAGTATGGTTACCCTGAAGGCCCTCATTGGTGACCATCAATACATGATCCAATCCCGGGTGGTGGCGGCGAGTATTTGGATAAAAACCCTGCAAGAGACCTGCCGCCCAGGGGATGTGATCGTTTACTTTGCCGAGCAGACGGTTCGGGATGGGCTTTTTCGCACCCGGGCCCTCTCGGAGTTTCTCCCGCATGTAATCAAAGCCCCCCTGGTTGCCCTGACCGGGTATTACCATCCACAAAAAGCCTACATGAAGGCTGTCTTGAAGGATGCATTGACCTGGTTTGGATTTTTACTGATTCTGGCAGCTTTCACCCTGGTGGAACTCACTCTGGATTCAGGAGTCCACGATCTAGTCCATCAGATTTTATTGGTAATGCTGATGGTGATGGAATTTGGGACGTTGCTGGTCTGGAATAATTTGACGAGTAGATAATGTTTAATACCTGGTTGACTTTTGTGCAGAGATAAAAATAGAGGAAACACGGAATGAGAGCAAGTCTTGATTCGAATGCTGCGATTTTTGAGGAAAGTGCGCGCAGCGAGCCGCGTAAAAGCTGGCTTAACTTTTTCATCGGGCGGCCGCTGCAAACGGCGGATGCCCCCCACCAAACCATTGGCAAAGCCGTGGGGCTGGCAGTATTCGCCTCAGATGCCTTATCTTCCACCGCTTACGCCACCCAGGAGATTATGTTCATCCTGGCGGCGGCGGGCAGCAGCGCCCTGGGTTTTGTGTTCCCCATCACGCTGGCGATTGTGGCGCTGATTGTCATCGTGAGTATTTCTTATCAACAAACCATCCATGCTTACCCCGGTGGTGGGGGAGCCTATATTGTGGCCCGTGACAATCTTGGCGAATTGCCTGCCCAGGCAGCCGGAGCCGCTTTGCTGACGGATTACATTCTGACCGTGGCTGTTTCCATTTCCTCGGGCGTGGCACAAATCACCTCAGCCTTTCCAGGGATATTCCCATACCGGGTGGTCATTTCGGTGGCCCTGGTTTTCTTTGTGATGTTGATCAACCTGCGCGGGGTCAAAGAATCGGGTGTGGCCTTTGCGCTGCCGACCTATTTCTTCATCCTGATCATGTTCGTTACCGTGGGGCTGGGCCTGTTTCGATTTTTCAACGGAACGCTGGGGACGGTGGTGAACCCACCGCAGATGACCCTGGAAGGGGTTGCGCTTACCGTAACGCCTTTTTTGTTGCTGCATGCATTTTCCAGCGGCACCTCCGCCATGACGGGTATCGAGGCCATTTCCAACGGCATCACCGCTTTCAAAGAGCCGCGCAGCAAGAACGCAGGCATCACCCTGATCTGGATGGCCGGTATTCTGGCCAGTCTCTTCCTGGGGATTTCATTCCTCGCAGGCAAGGTTCAAACCATCCCCTCTGAATCTGAAACGGTGATTTCCCAACTAGCGCGCACCATTTATGGCGCGCAGGGTTTCTTCTATCTGGCGATTATCGCCGGCACTGCCCTCATCCTGATCCTGGCAGCCAATACCGCCTTTGCAGATTTCCCCCGCCTGAGCGCCTTACAGGCCGGGGATGGGTTCCTGCCCCGCCAGCTTACTTTCCGCGGCAGCCGCCTGGTCTTCTCGCGCGGGATTCTGACCCTGGCGATTGGGGCTTCTTTGTTGATTATTGCGTTTCAGGCCAGTGTTACCCGGCTGATCCCCCTGTATGCGATTGGGGTATTCATGTCTTTCACCCTCTCCCAGGCGGGGATGGCTCGCCGCTGGTGGAAATCTGGCCGATTAAAGGCCAACCAGAGTATTGTGGAGCCAGGTTCCACCCTCACCAGGGATCAACATTGGTTTTTGAAAATGGTCATCAATGGCTTTGGTGCTGTTTGCACCTTCGTGGTGATGGTCACTTTTGCCATCACCAAGTTTCATGATGGCGCCTGGATCATCCTCATCCTCATCCCGCTGATGGTGAGCATCTTTTACGCCATTCATATTCATTATCAATCGTTGGCAAACAACCTTTCGATGGAGAATTACACATCTCCGGTCCGCATCTCCCATAACCGAGTATTATTGTTAATCTCGGGTGTCCATCGCGGGTCGCTGGCTGCCCTAACCTATGCTCGCACCCTTTCCAATGATGTGACGGCCGTCCATGTCTCCATTGATCCAAACGAGGCAAGAAAAGTTATGGAAAAGTGGAGCCTGTATGGGGAAGGGATCCGCATGGTGGTATTAGATTCGCCTTACCGACTCTTTCTGGAGCCCTTGATGGGGTACATCGGGAGCTTGTTGGCGATTCTGCAACCAAATGAACGCTTGACGGTGGTCGTTCCACAGTTTGTCCCCCAACATTGGTGGGAAAACCTGCTGCACGATCAGACGGCGCTGCTGTTGCGCTTTGCGCTGCTTTTCAAAAAGGGGTTGGTGATTCTGGAAGTACCCTACCAGGTTTAAGAGGCGATATTTCAATCAACCCCAGGTTGTAATTCGTTGCGGAGGGTCGTCCAGATATTCATCGGGATGGCCCTCTTTTCCTAATAACTCCACGTTTCAAAAAAACATATCTCTGATAATTATCTGTATAATTCATTCAGCGCATGCCGAAGTCTGACCGGCAATCTTTAATCGGCAGCAGCTCCGTTGCACGAGGGCCCCATGACCGATACGAACACTCCCCCCCGCTCTACGCTGATTAGCGCCTGGATCATAACCCTCCTGGTCAGTCTGTTCCCCACCATTCTTTGGGTCGAATTAGTGAATGAAAATACCCGCTGGCTGTTCTGGGCGAGGTTGGCTTTGCTGGGTGGGTTGGCGCTGGCAAGCCTGTTCTGGGAGGGAGTCAAACCATTACGTAAATTCATCCTGATCTTGTTGTCAATAATCTTGTTGGAAGAAGGCAGTTCACTACTGGCGGGCCAGGCATTCTGGCAGAACTGGTTCGGCAGGGGAGATGAACCCTTTGTGGTGAACATGTTTGGCATCCAAATGCGCCGTCTGATCGTTTCCTTAATATTGATTGGATTTATGCTGGCCCTGGGGTACTCCCGCCGTCAAATCTTCTTGCGTTGCGGGAATTTGAAAGCACCGATTACCCCCGTTCGCTGGCTGGGTTTCCCCAAGCCCGATCCGTGGACCCGGTTTGGCGGTCAGTTTGCAATTTACATCAGCCTGGGGACGCTGCTTTTCCTGATCCTTGGCGGACGCCCCTCTGGATCACAGTTCATCGCGCTGCTGCCCCTGTTGCCGGCTGTGCTTTTATTTGCGGCCCTGAACGCCTTCAATGAGGAGTTCACTTATCGCTCCACCCTGCTGGCTGGTCTGGAACCCGGCATCGGCGCACGCCAGGCGGTGTTCATCGCGGCCGCATTCTTCGGCCTTGGGCATTACTTCGGTGTCCCCTATGGTATCGTGGGGGTGATCATGGCAACCTTCCTGGGATGGATGATGGGCAAAGCCATGGTTGAGACGCGCGGCTTCTTCTGGGCCTGGTTCATCCACTTCTTGCAGGATGTAATGATTTTCTCGTTCATGGCGATGGGATCCATCACCCCCGGAGGGTGAGGAAAAAATTTTCCAGCCATCCTTCTCTTACGGGTTGCGGGTGTTTGTCGGCCAGGGGGTATAGGTTGCTCCACCGGTTCCGGGTTGCGGAAGTGTTACGCCGGGCGTGGGGGTGGAGGGCGGAGGTTTTGCCGGGTATGCTTCGGTATCCGCGGGATAGGCCGTTCGGACCTGCCCGGTGGGCGGGGTGAGCGATAAACTTTGTTGGAGGGTGACGGTCGGAGAGTTGCGGGTGGGGACGGGTTGACCGCCCAGGCGGTTCCATCCCTGCCAGAGCAGCCAGGCCAGCCCGGCCAAAATCATCAACACCAGCAACAGCCGGAGCAGCCAGCGGCTGCGGCGCTTGCGGGGCATTGCTTC
>CALESS010000031.1 GCA_937907495.1 uncultured Anaerolineaceae bacterium | reverse complement strand
CATTGATGACGAAAAACACCAGCCTTACCATCCGGCCCGATTACTGGTCGGAGTTTGAGATAACACCGGATGATATTGATTTTATTTACAACTTTCTCCTGGAAATTGAAACCCCACAAACGCCCGGTGAACTGGTTCGGGCATTGGTGCAGAACCGTATCAATTTGGAAAAGGACCGCATCACAAACCAGCTCAAAACCGGGGGCTCCATCTACGCTCCCAAAGACGCCCACCAGGTGGGCCAGACTCTCACTTTTCCAGCACGTAACTGGCAGAAAGGTGAGGTCATTGCCATTCGCCCCGCCCATAACCCCGAGTTGGGCGAATTTAATGTCATTGAAGTTCGTTTTGCACCAGAGGGCAAGGTCAAGACCTTTGCCAGCAGCCTGGAGTCTCATATCCTGAATCAACCCATCTCCATAGATGAGTCTGATCCTAACCTCAATCTCCCCGCCATTCTTTCGGCTTATGGAGATATCCTGGATCAGAGCCTCACGGAAGAGTTGGAAAGCAACCCGGATCTCGTGCGCATTGCCGGGCGCTGGTTCCCCCGCGCCCTGTTGGTGGATGTCCACGAAGGACACCTTAACCTTGCCGAGGCCGTTTTGGATATGAGCGGTGGCGGGCCAATGACAACCACCAGTCTGCTGGAACAGGTGGACTTACCCACAGATGTCAACTCCAAGCTTACAGAATTCTCTTTCAACCTGGCCCTGCAGGAAGATGAACGCTTTGATGAAGTCGGACCTTCCGGTGAGACCCTCTGGTACTTGCGGCGCCTGGAACCGGATTTTGTACAAAATCCGCCCATTTACTTGCGCTTCAATCCACCGCCGGTGGATACCAGCCTTATTCAACCCATCCTACAATTACTGGAAGGCCAGGTGGATGATGAACATGAAACGACCACCAAAGCCAGCCGGGAAGTGGATGGCGAAATTACCATCAGCCTCATTTATCCTCACTGGCGCTCAGGCACCCTTCCGCTCTCCCGCCGGGTGAAACGATTCTTCCCCAGTGCGTACGAATCCCCCCGCGTTCAATTCTCCTTCGTAGATCAAAACACGGGAGAGGAATTTTCAGGTTGGGTAGTGCGTTCAGCCGGCTATGTCTCGGGTCTTTCCCACTGGTATCAAACGGTTGGTGCAATTCCCGGCAGTCTGATCCACATCAAGACCAGCCCCAATCCCGGTGAGGTGCAAATCTGGGCTGAAAAACGAAAAAGCCGGGAATGGGTTCGCACATTGCTTTTTGGCTCCGATGGCGGGATGGTTTTTGCCCTCCTTAAACAGCAAATCGGCACCACCTTTGATGAAAGAATGGCAACTTACATCAGCGACCCCACCCAATTGGATCAGCAATGGGAAGGCCCGGGTAAAAACCGCCAGCCCCTGGATCAAATCATCCGTTCGCTGATGGTTGAACTATCCAAGCTCAATCCCCAGGGGCATGTCCACGCTCAGGAGCTCTATGCAGCAGTCAACCTGATCCGCCGATGTCCCCCGGCCCCCATCCTCCAGGTGCTGGTTACTCAACCCTGGGCATCTTATTTGGGCGATCTTTATTTTCGGCTGAGTGAAGACACATAATCGAACAGGAGAGAAACATGAGCCCGCTTCCGATGAAAAAATTCAGCCTCATCCGCCCGGACACCCATACCCCATTCCATGTAGATTTTGATTGGTGGAAACAAAACGACAGTAATTGGCGGGTGGATTTGCATGGTTGCCTGTGTGCAGAACATCAGGCCTCATTCACCAATCTGGATGAAGGATATCGGATTGATTGGGTGGATGCAGAAACCGCAGAGGTCAACAGCGTGGATGGATTGGAACATGTATTAATGACCCATTGCTCACTTCAACCAGAATTCCTGGATATGAGCATCCCCCTGGTAGATGCAGTATTTCGCGTCTTTGTTGCCAATCACAACAAGCCCATGACCTCCGATCAACTGGCGGAGCTGACCGGCAAGCCTTCTGAAACCATTTTGCGCACCCTCGCCGGTCCAAAGATTTATAAAGGCATCCGCCCGGCCCCTTGATAATCAATGCCCCCGTAGCTCAGTGGATAGAGCAGGTGCCTTCTAAGCACAAGGTCGTGGATTCGAGTCCCACCGGGGGCGCCAGCGTTCGTGATTTACCTTCGTCACCAGGTTGTCCTTCATTCGCGTGAATCACAACCCATCCTCATCATAGTCTTCATCGGTAACCCTTTGGAGGAAGCATGATTACCCTGAATCACATCCAGCGGGTAATCCAAATGCCGGAGGAAACGCAGCTCTTCCTCTCCGCAATTAGTGACTGGCACCTGAGCACCTGTCCGGGAACCTGGCGGCCCGCCCTGGATGTTTACGAAGTCGAGGATTCCATCGTGGTTCGGATGGAAATTGCTGGTATGAGAGAAGCTGATTTTACTGTTACCCTCTCTCATAATAAAATAACCATCTCTGGCTGCCGGCTTGACCACTCAGAGAAAAAAGCCTATCACCGCATGGAAATCTTCTTCGGAGAATTTCAGGCAGAAATTGAAATAACCCAACCTTTCCATGCCCGGGGTGCCGAAGCCTTCTATGCAGATGGTTTCTTAAAAATAATCTTACCAAAAGGCGAATAATCTTCCAACCAATGCCTGCCCAAAAGTGGTACATAGATTTTAAGGAGTTATTGGAATGGGCCAATGACCTTGGTTACGATCTTTCTGATTTTCGGGACCTATTTATGCTGAACAATCCTTTCTCAATGACCGAAGCCAACGAATCATCCCAGGGGGAACCCGTGAATTCTGAACAATCCAACGCCACGGAAGCCAACATTTTCCCCACTACGCTGCCCATCCTCCCTCTGCGGGGTTTGGTTGTCTTTCCACAGACAGCCGTCCCCCTTACCATCGGTCAGCCGCGCTCCATCCGCCTGGTGGATGAGGTTTCCTCCAGTGATCAGCGATTCATTGGACTGCTCACCAGCAAAAATCCCGAATTGGACAACCCCGGGCCTTCCGATCTTTATACCATTGGTACCATCGGCATGGTGCATCGCCTCTTCCGCGCCCCAGATGGCTCCATTCGTCTTTTGGTTCATGGCATGGCTCGCTTTCGCATTGAAGAATTCATTCAAA
>CALESS010000030.1 GCA_937907495.1 uncultured Anaerolineaceae bacterium | reverse complement strand
CTTCCAAGAATTTTAACTCCAATATATTATATATCACCCACTCCCCGGTGAAACGCCTTTCTCCTTCAGGGCGGGTTTTTTCAATCGCCTGTTTCAGAATTGCCCTCAACGCGTTGGAAAGATTGCCATTATGATCATCTGCCTCGTGCTGAACGACCTTCAGCAGCATCAGGGGGCTTTCCGTTAATTTGGGTCCTCCCCAGTAATGCGTGAGGGCATCCTTGACCCATTGTATCATTTCCTGGGGTGCGGCCGGTATCTCTTCCAAAAGCAGGCTCCGCCCGTTATAAGAGGCTGCTGCCCGCATTCTCTGCAATTCTTCCATTTCATTCGTCAGAGGTTCCAGCGAAACGAGGAAAGATTGTTGATGGTGCCAGTCCCGCAGAACCCGCAAAGCCCGGCTGGCTAATAATTTCAAAGCGGATCTCGCATCCTCCTCCAGCGCGCCCCCATTCAAGCCTGCCACACCCAGGATGCCCAATAAGGTGAATTTACCATCCTCATCCACCTCTCCCAGCGGCAACAAAATATCATCGCCCACCTGGATCAAATCATCCCCCTCTCCTGGCACAGCGAGTGCCTGGATCTCTTCTCCCAGGGCGGTAGTATCGCTGGTGAATTTTCCACTCCGCAGAATGGATCCAGTTGAATCCCCATTCATCAAGGCCAGGTAAGCCCCCCCGGCCTGCAGCCGGTCACAAATGGCAGAGAGGATCATTTCCAATAATTGATTGAGGTCGTTTCGCGTCATCATCCGGTCTTCGAGGTTCTGCAGCGATTCGATCTCCTGGCGGTCACTGCCCATGAACAATTTCCGTTCCCACTCCGGGAACAACAACGTGATCAGGTATTCCATCAAGAGAATGCTGCCGGTCATCACAATCGGTACAATGGCCGTATAATGTTGACCGAATTGCTCCCCTGCCCGGCGGATGATGGTTACCAAACCCAGCGTCACGCTGGCGGTCACCGGACCCCGCAAAATCCACTTGAATAAGCGGCTCTTCACCACCCGGTCCGGCCAGGAGACGCCAAAGAAGGCCACAGCATACGCCATCACAATCAAGAGCGTTTCCACCACCAGGTTGCTGATGAGCGCCACAATCCAGAATAGTGTCGGGTGTCCGGCTGCAAACGCCGAGCCGAACAACAGGTAAGGGAACACTCCGAGTGCCGGAGCCAGGGCGCCAATCCCCAGGTAGATCATTCTGCGGCGGCTGGTGGGGGTCTTGGTGCGCTGGTAAGAGCGCAGGAAGAGCGACCAGGCGATTAACATGACGCTGGCATAGAAGAATGTGAATAAATCCGTGATGAGGGTGCGCTGTAAATGCAATGCCGGAGGTTGATCGCTCACCAGCGGGCCAACCAGGATCGAAAACGGGAGACCGGCCAGGAAGACCAGGCAGGCAAGGTACGTCAAACGGATCGCCCAGATTCTCCGCCCGCGGGAAGGTCTGCCGGTTGTCGCCAGCAAAGCATCGGAAAAATGCAGGTAGGCAGCCGGCAGCATTACAATGCCAATCCATTGCACCCGCAGCCAGAATTCCGCCGCAGCAGCGGAATCGGAGTTGGAACCAATGGCTTCACCCGTGAAGGCAATTACGACACAAATCAGGATGAATGCGAAGGTATGTGCCACCCGGTCTCGTAAATTGTAGGTCAGGGTGTGCAGCAAGAGCGAAAAAGCCGTAATGGCAATACCGGCTGTCAGGATCTGACTGACAGTCCTTATTGCGGCGAGGAATCCAGTTTCCCAGCTAAAGATCATTTTCTCGATTACCGAATATTTGATAATTCCTAAATGAATTTGCCAAAGAAGATTGCAATATCCCGGTTGGCAAAATATTGGTCATGATATCCACAGAACTCAAAGCCCAAACCCATCGCCAGATGGATTGCCGGGATATTCTTGGATTGCATTTCCAACACGATCCGTGATAAACGCCGGCTGCGAGCCCAATCCTGTCCTGCCAGCAGCAAGGCACTGCCGATTCCTTTGCGCCGAAAATCCTCGCGCACCGCCAGGGCCTCCACCCAGGCGCTGCGAGGGGTGCTTAACTCCTTGACCAGCACAAAACCGACCAGTCCCTCCGCCATGGTGGCGACCAGCAATCCAGAGGGCTGCGTGAAGCTTACGGTCGTAAATTCGGGTGGATTGGGTACTTCCACCTTGATCGCCCGCGGTAGCCGGACTTCACGAAAGCCCACCGTAAATTGATTATCTCCCATCTGGCGCTCCATCTGCCAGACAGCCGAGGTGTGGTAGGTTTGCTTGATTTGTACGATTAAATTCAAGTCTTCCAATAAAGCAGGGCGAATAACGATAGCAGGCATGGATATCCTTTCAGGTTTATTGTTCTTCAGCAATCACCCGCACATTGATGGCACAGATTGCAATAGTCTCATTGCTTGAATTAATGGCAACCAGCCGCAGCCGGTAATCTCCCGGAATTAAGGTTTCCGTCACCCAGGTGCCGCCGGATTTCTCCTCGTCAATCAAGGTGTTACCCGCAGCAATCGTCTGCCATTGATCCGTTCCGAGGGCAGAATATTCATATTTGTAAAATCCCAGGTTTTGCACCTGGACGATAAAGCGTAAATCCACCGAACCGCTAATTTCAGTCGCATCTGTCGGGTTCACCCATTCCAGCGCCCCCGGGATGCAGCCTTCCGAAACCTCTTCCACCCGCACAGTTGGCGTGAAGGTCACTTGCGGGGTGGCGGCTTCCGCCAGGGTTGGGGTTTCTACCGTGGCAGTCTGCTCCAGGTTGAGGGTGGGGGTGGGCAGAATTGCCTGGGTATTTACCTGGGGTTGCACAAACGTGACCAGGATGAATTCCCCCAGCCCCAACATGCCCAAAAAGATCAAAATCACGAGGCGGTTGTTGAACTTGGCCTGGGATTTTTCCCGTTCCAATCCATACAATGCCAGGTGTACTTCTTTCCGGGCAGCCGCCAGCTTTCGGAATGCCCAAATGGCCGCCCCCCCCAGCAACAAGTAAATCCATACCTCATAAGAG
>CALESS010000029.1 GCA_937907495.1 uncultured Anaerolineaceae bacterium | reverse complement strand
AACCTGTGTGGGTGAAGCACCTGGCAGCCTGTATTTAGGCGCTGATCGAAGAGGATCACTTTCCCCGCCAGACGATCTCGGTGGGGGGAGGGGAATATCTGAGCTTAAAGCAGGTGGTGGATGAGATAAGCGGTGTTTTGGGGATCCGCAAGCGCCTTGTCTCCATAAAACCGATGAATTTGCGGAGATGGGGGTTGTGGATTGAAAATACTTTCCCGGCCTTTCCCGTCTCAATTTTCTGGCTGGATTACCTGGCGGCCAATCGAACCTGTGCCATTGATTCTATGCCTCGCCAGTTTGGCATATTACCGGCCCGTTTTGGGCACAATCTCAATTACCTGCAACAAAAACCGGTGACTCATTAAACCAACAAGGAAGACCACCGCTTGAGTAATCAACCTGCTTTTTGTGTTCACGGACATTTTTATCAACCGCCGCGCGAAGATCCCATTACCGGGGAAATTCCGCTTGAAAGCGGGGCTGCCCCTTATCGCAATTGGAATGAGAAGATTTTTTACGATTGTTATAAGCCGAATGCAGAGGTGGGGAATTTTGAGCGAATTAGTTTCAATATCGGACCCACCCTCTGTCAGTGGATGGCGGAGTTTGAACCGGCTACTCTGAAGCGCATTGTGGAGCAGGAGAATCGCTGCCATGTGCGCTATGGAATCGGAAATGGAATGGCTCAAGCCTACAACCATACCATCCTGCCCTTAATGTCACGGCGGGACAAGGTAACCCAAATCCGCTGGGGGCTGATGGATTTCCAGCACTGGTTTGGTCATGCGGCGACCGGGATGTGGCTGCCGGAGACAGCGGTGGATATGGAGACCCTGGAAGTGATGGCTGAAAATGGCGTCCAGTTCACCATCCTGGCTCCCTGGCAGGCTGATCAAAGTGGATTGGATGTGACCCAGCCATACACAGTGCATTTACCAGGGGGGAAGAAAATCACCGTTTTTTTCTATGAACAGGATCTCAGTACCCGCATCAGTTTTGACCCGATTGCCACGACCAATGCAGATTTATTCAGCCGCGATTTCCTGCTGCCCAAATTCCTCTCCCCCAATCATCACCGGCCCATGGTTTTGACCGCCAGTGATGGGGAGCTTTACGGGCATCACCAACCGTTTCGGGAAAAATTTCTGAACTTTTTATTCACAAAAAGCCTGCAAGAAGATGGGATTGAATGGACATTTCCGGGATTGTGGATGAGGCAACACCCACCGCAAAGGTCGGTGAAAATCTTGGAAAATACAAGCTGGAGCTGCCATCACGGGGTGACGCGCTGGAGCGGAGATTGCTCCTGTACACCTCATAGCAGTTGGAAGAAGCCCTTTCGGGATGCACTTCTAAAACTGGCATGGGCGGTGGATGACATTTTTGTGAAGGAAATGACTCCACGGGCGAAGGGGGATGTGTGGGAATGGCGAGATGCGTATAGCCAGGTATTGTTGAGAGAAGTGCCACCGGAAGTATACGTTGCACAGAGGGCCGGGCAGGAAGTAGCGCCTGTGGAGAGTCAGAAAATCCAATGGCTCTTACAAGCCCAATATGAGCGACAGAGGATGTTTACATCTTGTGGATGGTTTTTCGATGATTTTGACCGGATTGAACCGCAGAATAACGTGGCCTATGCCGCCAGTGCAGTCTGGCGAACCTTGCAGGCTACGGGCATCAACCTGGAGGGGCAGGTGGTGGAGTGGCTGCGCCCGGTAAAAAGCTGGCGCTCCGGTTTGGAGGCGGATGCAGTTTTCCTTCAATATATTCAGCGAGCGCACACTCTCCAGGTTCTTCCGATCCAACAGGCTGTTTAATCCTGGATGAGGTCCAGCAGCTTCTCCAACTGATAGCCTGATTCCGGCGCGAGTTCCATCAACTTCTTGGAAATTTCGTAGACCGCGATCATTCTTTCCATGATCTGGATGGAAGTGGATTTCGGATCACTCGCCGTTTGGATGATTGCCGCAGCCATCATCCACCAGAGCAAATTCTCCAAACCTTCCTTGTGGAACCAGATGGTCTCCTGATAACGGTTGATTTGTAAAATCCGCTGGACTTCAATATCCGCCAGCCAGTGTTTGACGACGGCGGTAAGCTGTTTTTGCCCAACGGACGGATACCAATTCTGCTCGCCGAGCATCACCCGCAAGCCCTGGCTGACCTCATCTTTTTGGGATTCCTCCAACCCAAGGATTAGGAGTGTCTCGCGGATGATGCGGGAGAATTGCCATTCATCCAGCCAGGAAAGGGTTTGCTGGGCAGGGTTGTCATAACTATCTGCCGTGGCAATGTTGAACAGGAAGGGGTAGAGGAGCAGCGCATACCAGCGATGTTCGTGCTCTTCCAGGCCTGAAAGGAAGAATTCACAGGCTTCCTGGAACAAACCACCCCGGATGGGGGTTTGGCTGCAAAGCAGGGGGAATTGCAATACGCCTTTCAATGCCGCCTGGCTGTGGGCAGCCAGAGCGGGGATTTGAATCATCCGCACCGTGTGATAGGCGATCCCTTCCAACAAATGGGTATATTTCTCGCTTGCCTCCTCCAGCAAACCTGCGGGCAGGGTGGGGTTATCACGATCAAGGCGGTTAAACATCAGGTAATTCAAATAGCCAGGGTTCGCAATCAGGCGGAAGGGCACGACCACCGGCTGGAGCAGGATTTCCTTGAGGGCTTCCTGGATGGAGGGAACTCCGCGTCCGTTGAGATATTGAGTGAGGTGACTGTAGGAATGCCATTGATCATCTGTGACGGTCTGAAAATTCATGAAGACGTGATATTCATAGGCATTGAGGTGGATGAAAAAGCCTTTTTCCACCAGCTCACAGGCGGGGCGGATAAACTCCAGTCCGGAGATGGAATCCCGGTAAATGATATATTGATCGGGTACACAATGCAGGTTGAGCCCCTCAGCCAGCGTGCGTTGGGTCATTTGCCGGGTATCGCCAGTTTTGGTGGAAAAATTGACCGAGGTT
>CALESS010000028.1 GCA_937907495.1 uncultured Anaerolineaceae bacterium | reverse complement strand
TTCACCGGTTGTGCCATTGCTCACGACCTGGCTTTGCGCGGCTGCCAGGTGACGGTCATCGAAAGAGGCGAAATTGCCAGCGGAACTTCTGGGCGGACGCACGGTCTGCTCCACTCCGGCGGACGTTATTGCGTCACCGACCAGGAAGCCGCCATCGAATGTATTGATGAAAACATCATCCTGCGCCACATCAGCCATCAATTCATCGAATTCAATGGCGGGTTATTCATCGCCCTCACCGATGAAGACCTGGCCTTCGCTCCCCAATTCGAGAGCGGGGCCAATGCCTGCCACATCCCGGTGGAACGGCTGACCCCGGCCCAGGCACTGAAAATGGAACCGGGCATCAACCCCAACCTGCTGGTTGCCTATACGGCCCCGGATGGCACTTTTGACCCTCTGCGGCTGGCGCTGGCATTTGCCGCCACAGCCAGGCAAAATGGAGCTGAATTCCACACCTTCCATCAACTTCAATCCTTACAGGTGAATGGCACTGGCGCGGTTCAGGGCGCCCGGGTGCTCGATCGCCACGCCAACCGGGAATATGATCTTGCCGCCGACCTGGTGATTAACGCCACCGGGGCCTGGGCTGGCAAAGCCATTGGAAATTATGGCGTAAGCGTCCCGGTGGTTCCCACCCCTGGCATCATGGTCGCCTATGATCAGCGCCTCATCGAGCGGGTTGTTAACCGCCTGGCGCCGCCCGGCGATGGCGATATCCTGATCCCCCAGCGGCGCATGGTGGTGATTGGTACCACATCGTATGAAGTGGAAGACCCGGATTACATTCCCGTCCCCGCAGACCAGGTGGAAGAAATGTACTGCCAGGCAGTCAATCTCGTCCCCGGTGTGCAACATACACAGCAGCGGGGGATTTACATGTCAGCCCGCCCGCTGATCGGTTCCACCAGCAGTGGTCGCAGTCTCTCCCGCACCTTCAAGTGTTATGACCACAAAGTGATGGACAATCTCGACGGCCTCATCACCATCACGGGCGGCAAAGCCACCACCTGCCGGGCCATGGCTGAGAAAACCGCCGACCTCGCCTGTGCCAAGCTGGGTATTTCTGCCCCCTGCCAGACGCGGGACGTGCCACTCGTTTCCTATCGAGATTTTTACCGGCCCTGAGGAGGGTTGAATGAGCAAAACATGCTGGAATGTCACCTTTGAAATCCTTCGCCAGAGAACCGGGCAAAAGCCCTATTTTGAATCCTTCCCCCTGGAAGTAGACCCCGATGAATATGTGTTGGATGGCATTGAACGCATCTGGGCCTTTCATGATCGCACCCTCACCTTCCGTCACGCCTGCCATCATTCCACCTGCGGTGCCTGCGGCATGCGCGTCAACGGGGTGGAGAAACTCACTTGCATCACCACCATCCGCTCGGTGACCAAAGATCACGGCCTCATTCGCGTCGAGCCGCTGCGCAACTTCCCTGTCCTGTCTGACCTGGTGGTGGATGTCGCGCCTTTCTTTCAACGCCTCGAAAGCACCGGCTTCTCCGGGGTCGCCCTGGTTGGCGATGCCAGACTGGGATACGAAAAGGTCGAAAATGAGGCGGAAACCTACGCTTATAACCGCCTGGTGGATTGCATCGAATGTGGTCTTTGTATCAGCGCCTGCCCGGCAGCGAATACATCCGAAGATTACCTGGGCCCGGCGGTGCTGGCTGCCGCCCAGCACGTCTTTCGCCAGAGCGATGACATCCACCTGGTGGACCTGGTGGACAACCAGGATGGCATCTGGCGTTGCCACAGCGCCTTTGAATGCACGGCGGTCTGCCCCTCCCATGTAGACCCGGCCTGGAGGATTATGGACATGCGCAAAGCGACTGTTTCCCGGCGCATTCAGAAGTTCTTTACCCCCCGCAAGAAAGAACCCCAACCATGATGAATTCACCTGAACCTCGTAATTTTTGGCGGTGGTTTGATCCCCGCGGCCGCCAGGTCGGCACCTGGGCGTTCATCCTGAATCGGGTCACAGCTCTCGGCCTGAGCCTGTACCTGGTACTTCATCTTTTTATGCTCGGCAAGCTGGCACAAGGACCGGAGGCGTATGACAGTTTCATCGAACTGGCCAAAACCCCGGTTGTAAAGTTTGGCGAACTATTGGTGATTGGCGCCGGCCTCATTCATGGGTTGAATGGCATCCGGATTGCAATGAATTCCTTCGGCATCGGGGTTCGTAAACAACGGTCCTTATTCCTGGTATTTTTTGCCATTGCCCTCGCGGTCAGCGCATATTTTGGCTGGCGCATGTTTTTTGGAGAATAAGCCATGTCCATCCATTCAAAACGATCGAAACCTGCGGAAAATACCGGCCTCTGGATGCTGAAAGTCTTCGCCGGCATCTTTATTGTGGTTCTCCTGGGTATCCATTTTGTGGTCAATCACCTGCTCGCTCCTGGCGGCTTGTTATCCTATAGCGATGTGATCACCTATTACCAGAACCCAATCATTCCCATCATGGAAGGCTTCTTCCTGGTTTTTTTGGTTTTTCATGCCCTCCTCGGTCTCCGCAGTATCGTGCTGGATCTTAACCCATCGCCGGCTCAAATGCGCTGGATTGACCCCGCCTTCATCCTGCTCGGCTCCGCTGCGATCATTTACGGCATCTGGCTGCTGGTTGTTCTGGTGATGAGAGGGAGCGGTTAAGTACCTGCATTCTATTAATCTCATCCGCGTAAGCCCAAACGTCTCCTCTCGCAAAGTGGCAGCCCCGGGGAGCAACAAAAAACAACATTGGCAATCCCTCGCCA
>CALESS010000027.1 GCA_937907495.1 uncultured Anaerolineaceae bacterium | reverse complement strand
TTACCCCCCTCGCCAACCATTGACCTGTTACTGCGCCGCAAATCCGTGCGGGATTATGAAGACCGCCCAATTCCGCCCCAAATCCGCAATCAAATCCTCCAGGCAACCCTGCGTGCCCCCACGGCTGGCAACATGATGCTGTACTCTATCATCGAGGTGCAAGACCCGGCCCTCAAACAGCGCCTGGCCGTCACCTGTGATGACCAGCCCTTCATCGCCCGCGCCCCCCTGCTGCTGCTTTTCCTGGCCGATTATCAGCGCTGGGAGGATTACTTCACTGCCTGCGGGGTGGATGAACTGTGTGCCCGCCAGGGCCTGGAACGCCGCCATCCGCAGGAGGGCGACCTGTTCCTGGCCTGCTGCGATGCGCTCATCGCCGCCCAGACAGCCGTGGTGGCAGCCGAGGCGTTCGGTATCGGTTCTTGTTACATCGGCGATATCATGGAGCGGTACGAGGAGCACCAGGCGATGTTTGACCTGCCGCGTTACGTTTTTCCCATCGGCCTGGTTTGCTTTGGCTACCCCACCCCCGGTCAGCAGAGCCGCCCGCAGCCGGAGCGCTTTGCCCCGCAGCATATCGTTTTCCCGGACCGTTACCACCGTTTGAGCGCAGCCGAGCTGGAGGAGATTTTCCGTCCGCGCCAGGCACAGGTGTTTGCCAATCGGGAGAAGGTGGGCCTGGCGGGTAATTTCGGCCAGTTGAACTACCTCAAAAAATTCAGCGCCGAGTTTTCGTACGAGATGACTCGCTCGGTGCGGGCTATTCTCAACGCCTGGAAATAAATCCCCTGTAAAAGATCACAATCCAGGTCAAGCCGCGTGGGATGGAGGATGATATCCTCTACCTTAGGTGAGCACATGGATCGTTGGGAAAACATCAATGCAGTTCAACGCATGCAGTCGTATATTGAAACGCACCTGCATGAGCCAATCACGCTTTATATGCTGGCAAAGGCGGCGGGATATTCGCCATGGCACGCTGCCAAAATCTTCAGAGCGCTCATTGGCATGAGTCCTTTTGAATACATCCGGGCTGTACGGTTGTCTCAGGCGGCCGTCCGGCTGCGGGATGAAGAAGTGAGGATTGTGGATGTGGCGTTTGATTTTGTATTCGATTCTCACGAAGGCTTTACGCGGGCCTTTTCAAAACAATTCGGGCTGACCCCGCAAAAGTATTCGCGTACCAAGCCTCCCATCCGCTTGTTCCTCCCCAACAATATCCGTGAAAAATTCCTCGCCTTGCAAAACGGAGAAGATACGATGACAGAGACTATGAAAACCAGCACAATTTTTGTCCAGGTGGTGGAACGCCCGGCCCGCAAGTTGATCCTTAAGCGCGGGGTGAAGGCAGCCGATTATTATGCCTACTGCGAGGAAGTGGGTTGTGATGTGTGGGATATCCTCACGGGCATCCGCCAGGCTTTGTACGAGCCAATGGGCATGTGGCTGCCGGAAAATTTGCGCCTGCCGGGAACCTCGGTGTATGCCCAGGGGGTTGAAGTGCCGCTGGATTTTGACGGTCCGATCCCGGCGGGGTTTGAATGCATCGAGCTGCCGCCCTGCAAGATGATGATTTTCCAGGGGCAGCCCTATGATGATGCCGACTTCGAAGAGGCCATTGGCAGCCTGTGGCAAACGGTTAAGAACTATCATCCTGAAATTTACGGCTTCCAATGGGCGGATGAGGATGGGCCGCGCTTCCAGTTGGAGCCGCAGGGCTACCGGGGATACATTGAGGGCCGCCCGGTGCGCTCACTCAACCGTTAACCAGGCGCTGAATCGGTTGTCATGCGGGGTGCTGCTCTGCGAAAAGGGCAGCACCCTTTTTCATCCTGGCAGAATTAATTTCCTCGGCGGCGGAAAATGCTGATATAATTCTCCCGTTCGGAGAGGTGCCAGAGTGGTTGAATGGGACGGTCTCGAAAACCGTTGTGGGGCTTGTCTCCACCGAGAGTTCGAATCTCTCCCTCTCCGCTCGAATTTTTAATCATGAAGCTCCCTCTCCGCTCGAATTTTTAATCTCGGATATTTCCCCACTCCTGGAGAATCTATACCACCGAGAGCCCTCATGCGGTGCCGAGGGTGGTATTCGAATCTCTCCCTCTCCGCTCGTTCTATAAAAACCATCCGCAGAGGATACAGATTACAAAATCGGCTGGAATTTCTCCGGCCGATTGTTTTATTCCAGGGATTCTTTCTTAAAGCTCAATTATCAGGCGCAGGATGACCTCATCACCCGATTCGAGGTTTTCTGCTTTCCGCACACTCGCCCGGATGGGTACCAGGTAGCGGTCATCCTTCGGGAAGAGTGAGGTCGTCCACTCGGTTTCGCCGAGACGGACCCTCACGGGAATTACGCCCCATCCATAGG
This sequence comes from uncultured Anaerolineaceae bacterium, assembly GCA_937907495.1. Taxonomy (GTDB): domain Bacteria; phylum Chloroflexota; class Anaerolineae; order Anaerolineales; family Anaerolineaceae; genus CALESS01. Next base: position 2,034 of record CALESS010000027.1, on the reverse strand, counting down.
TCACGAAATTCGCAATCCCTTTGATCTCCAGGCTCTGCTTTTCCGGGACGGTAACGAAATACCAGGGGGCCGGGCCGCGCCAAAACCAGATTTTTCCACTGAATTCAAAATTCATGGGCACAGTATATCATTTTCGGGCTTACTTGAAATCCAACGTTAACGAATCGGATATACAATAACAGTAGAGGTGGTTGAAGAAACTTTTTCCATCTTAAAACCGTCTTATCCATGGCTGTGCCCGGATCGTTCCAGAGGAGCGCCGCCCGTCCACCGGGATAGATGGTTACACAAAAAGATGTTTGTAGCGTTTCAAAGGAGTAACGAATATGAAAACGAGAAGTTTCAAACTTATTCTAATGATGGTTGCTGTGATTTTTTCCAGCATGACCGTGCCTGCTGGAAAGGCCTTCGCCAGCCCGGAAGCGGCCCCCGCCTCCTCTGGCAGCAGTGGGGAGATGATACACATTATATTCGCACCGGGCACAACCTCGGCGGAAGTGAGCGGCTCGCTGGCAGCAAATGCCAAAGTGCAATACATCCTGCGGGCGGGCTACGCCCAGTTGATGGATGTTTCCCTTTCCGCCCCGGAGGGTGCCACCCTCACAGTCACCAGCCTGGCGGGTATGGCCCTCAACGGGCTGCCAGGCACCGGCAGCACCACCGCTTTCCGCGGCTACCTGCCGCGCACTGGCAATTACGTGCTCACCGTTTCCGCGGGCAGTAAAGCCGTTTCCTATTCCCTGAACGTATCCATCCCGCAGCGCATTTCCTTCAAATGGGGCACCACCTCCGCCACCCTCACTGGCAGCCTGAAAGCCCACACCAGCCATGATTACATCCTGGGCGCCGGGCAAGGCCAACTGATGGAGATCACCATCACCCCCACAGGTTCCAGCCCCGGCCCGCAAATCATTGTCTATGGTGTGGATGGCAGCGTGCTGCAAAGCGGCATGGGTGAAGCAACCAGCTTCCGCGGGCTGCTGCCCCTCAGCCAGGATTATTTTGTGACTGTGCGGGCGGGGGATCAGGATATGGCGTTTACCATGAATGTCATCATCCCGAAGCGCATCACCTTTGCCGCCGGCACTGATTCAGCCACCTTCAGCGGTTGGCTGCCCGCCCAGCAAAGCCAGTATTACAGCCTGAACGGCCAGAAGGACCAGACTCTGACGGTGGATATACTCCCGGCAAACCGGGCACAACTGATCATCTATGGAATGGATGGCACGGTACTGCGCAGCGGTATGGGCGAAGGCTCCAGCTTCAGCGGCAAGCTGCCCAGCACGCAAGATTACATCCTGGTGGTAAGGACGGGTGCCTCGGCTGCCTGGTATAAGCTGGTAGTGGCGGTGAAATAAAACCTCATCGTCACGGGCGGTTTCGCTCCGCTGCGGTTGAAGGTCATTTCGCCTGGTTCTCACGCCCCCCTGAAAGGATTTGTTACCGTCCGCGAACGAGGGGAACCTGATAGTAATTTGCCATGCAGCGATTGACCCAGTTATCCGGGTCTGTGTTGAGATCCGAAAGATCAAACCGACCATACCCTCCGGTCACTGTGATTTCATTTTGTCCGGAGCGGGCTGCCTGGCGGAGGGCAATGTCCTTTTCATCCCAGGTTTGAGCATAAGCCTGGTATTCCGGCACTTGCTTGATGGTTTGCCAGAGTGTGATACCCGTCGCACTGACCAGGACCAGCAAAATACTGACCAAAATCACCTGATAAGCTGTTTTGTTTTCGCCAATCTTGTGCAACAGCCCCTGCTGCCGCAAACCAATCCCCAGCAGGGCGCTGGCACTGATGACAGAAAGTACCACTACAAACTGGGGAACCAGGATGGTGCGGTCATCCGGATAGGCATTCATGGCATAGACCACCGGGGCGCAGGCAGCGGTAACCAAGATCAATGCGGACCCGCTAATCAAGATTAGCCCTTTCAACCACGAGTGTTTCCACAGGCTGGAAAGGCGCCAGCCCGGGGCTATGCCGTTGAGGGGAGGGGTTAGTAACCAGCCAACCAGGATTGGCGGAAGGAT
>CALESS010000026.1 GCA_937907495.1 uncultured Anaerolineaceae bacterium | reverse complement strand
ATGGCCGGCCAGGGGCCAAGCAGGATGGTGGCGAGGGCAGCGCCCATCAGGTGGCCTGAAGTTCCGCCTGCCACTGTGAAGTTGAGCATTTGACCGGCAAAGATTGCTGCGGCCAGCACACCCATCAGGGGTACATCCCGTTCGCCCAGTTCCTTGCCGGTGCGGCGGAGACTGATGGCGATGAAAACAATCGAAATGATCCAGGCCAGGATAGATACAAGGGTGGATAGAAATCCATCCGGGATATGCATCAGGGTGGGTGCTAAAACCATTTTTACCTCCAGAAAATCATGGTTGATGAACGAGGTTTATTGTTCATCTTTTCCAGTATATCGCCTTTCAGAGGTGGTTGCAACAAAAATCCGGGCGGATGAAGTGGATGTACAAAGATTAAACAAAAAAGGGATTGGCGTAAGGCCAATCCCTCGGCAGAGTACATTGAAAGCTAGACTACCCGTCCACCCTTCAATTGGTTCTGATAGACCTGCAATTCCTCCATTTTGCCTTCGGCTGCCAGGCGGGCTTGCTCCGGCCAGGTGGCAGGATTGGCGATTCGCAGCAGATTATTGGCCAGCAGGATTTCCTCCAGGCGGGTGACCTCGGTGGCAGCCAGGGCTGCAAAGGTGGTGATGCCTTCACCATTCAAAATTTTCTCGATTTTGGGGCCAATGCCTTCAATGATCTTAATATCATCGGGTACCACAACCGGCTCCGTGATTCGGCTGACCACCACCGGGGTGGGCTCGGCGTGAGATTCAGGAGCGGAGGATGCCATGGGCAACGTGGGTTCGCTGCGGTCCTTGCGGAAGAGCCACCACAGCAACAGGATGAGCAGAACGATGAGAACAATCAGGATTAACCAGACCCACCATTGAATCGTGGGAGTTGCCGGCTTAATGAGAAGCGAGCTGAACATCGGAATCCTCCTTGGCTTGAATTGAGTTAATTATAGCGCCTGGAAGTTAAATAACAAGTGATCCGGGGGGCAAATTTTCCTGGCTCATCTGCCACGCCTCTCTGGAGCGTGCCGAGCAAGATCCAACCCCGGATCACTTGTGGAGAAGATTATTGGAGGGAGACCAGCATTTTGGCGGCAGCTTTGGCCTGCTGCCGGGCGGATTGGAGCAAAGAGATGCCTGCCATGAGCATCAGCCCTCCGCCAATCATGAGGGGGACCAGGAGGTCGTTGGCAGTGTTATAGCCATCCATGATGTGCGTTGGGGCAGCCCAGAGCGGGGTGGTGAGAGTAACGATACCAGATAGGCAAAGAGCTACTCCACCCCCTTCAACCTTGCTGTTTGCGTGGCGGGGATTATTAAACGGCAATTTCTCCCAAATTCCGGGAATGCGCAGAAGCAGCATATACACCAGGGTAAAGATGGTGATATATAGACGCATATTATTGGGCGCTGTCTTGCCGCGCAAGGTGGCAGAAAAGTAAAACTGTACGGCAGAGGCAGCCCCGGCGATCAGCAGGAAAAGCAGAACCTGGGCGTAAGCCTGCCTGCGGGATTTTGCCAGTCGTACGGTGGAGACAATTCCGGCGATGCCGGCCAGGATGGAAACAATCACCAGCACCTGAAGAACTGGCTTAACCGGGGTAAGTGCGGCCATGCTGTCATGATTCTCCGCATTGAGAGCAACACAGGTTGTGCCTATTCCGCCCATCAATGTCATGAGAATGGTGAGGCTCAGCAAAACGATCCCCACGGTTTGCAAAAAACGAAAAATGAAGGGTGACTTGGACATATTGGCTCCTTTAAAGAATGGTGGTTGGGTTCAGAATCCGCCTGCGATGATCATAAACATCGTAAACAGCATGTAAATGCTTGCGCCTTTGTAAAGCGCAAAATTTAATCTTTTGGATGGTCTCACCATACCAAGAATGACCAACACCATTAAACAGCCCCCCAGGCCGAGGAGGAGCCAGAAAGTAAGCTGCGGGAGGGCGATCAGCCAACCGCTGGTTGCCATGGCTCCCACAGCCAGCAAGGTGGAAGCCGCGATAATCCAGCGGGTGCTCTGGACGCCAAAACGTCCCGGAAAGGTTGGGACACCCGCGCTGCTATATTCCGCCTGGTATTTGATGCTGAAAGTCATGATGTGGGTGGGGATCCACAGCAGAATGCCGATAGCCAGCAAGAAGCCCAGGGCATCCAACTGACCGAGCGCCAGGGTGCGGCCTGCCAGGATGGGCATACCGCCTGAAAGACCGCCCAGGAGGATGGAAAAAGGTGTGCGGCGTTTGAGCCACAACGTGTAAACCACCACATCCAGGAAGATGCCGGCTGCGACCACCAGTGCAAACAACCAGTACATCCAGAGCGCCCAGAACAGACCGGAGAGGATCATCACACTTCCCAGCAGCCAGGCTTCCCAGGGCTGGATGCGCCCGGTGGGCAGCGGGCGGTGAGCGGTTCGGGACATTTTGGCATCTATATCCCGGTCAATCACCATATTCAGCACCGTACTGCCGCCGATGGTGAGGAAAAGAGAACCCAGCAGGCCAAGGAGTGAGCCTCCGGCGAGGTTTGAACAGCAGGCGGTGGTGAAGCCGGCGACCGCGGTTACCATTAACAGGCCGGTTTGCAGATCTTTGATTAACAACCAGCAGGCACGCAGCTTATCCAGCAGTTTATGAAGACTGCGCGAGGGGGCGGTGGAGAGGAGTAAGGTGCTGGATTTCATCGGATGGATTCTAGTTTGGATGTTTTTACGCAGCGGAACCCGATGTTGGGGCTGGTGTAATCGGGTTTGACGTTGTTCCGGGTCCAGATCCGTAAGTTGTATCCGTAATCCATTTTGCTCCCGCCGCGCAGGAACTTGTAATGAACGCCCTCGTAATCGTCGTTCATCCATTGCCAGACGTTGCCAGCCATATCGTACAGGCCGTAAGGACTGGCGGAGTCCAGGGTTTGATAATCCCCATATTTTTGCCCATTATAAAAACCAACCGGGGTGGTATCTCCACCTTTGCCGAGGACCTTCTCGAAGATATCCTGGCTGCTGTAGTAGTTCGCCTGGTTACGCTCCAGCACATTGCCCCAGGGATAGGCGCGGTCATCCTGGTCGCCCCGGGCGGCTTTTTCCCACTCAATCTCGGTTGGCAGGCGACCGCCAAGGGCTTCACAATAAGCCCGGGCGCCAAACCAGGTCACCAGGGTCACCGGGTGACTTTCATAGCCTGGAAGCACTGTAAATTGAGAGTCCGTGTACTTCAGCCGGCTGCCCTCTTCGTTGATTTTGAGATGCAGCCAGTCACCGGGCAGGATTTCCTCTTCATGTTTCAGGCCCTGGAAAGGCTCGCCGGGGTAATAGGCGACAATTTCATCCTCCACAATTTTTACCGTTCCAGCAGCCAGCGCCCGATTCAGATATTCTGCATATTGCTGGTTGGTGACCGGCGTAACCATAATTTGGTAAGCATAATCCACCAGGATACGTTGCGGGTGCTGACCGGAGAGAAAGACGCCCGGGGGGATGGTGACCCAGGTATTCGGGTTCACCCCGGTTTGGATGACTTCTGTGCTTTGGGGAACCTGGGGGGCAGAACAGGCTGAAAGTAACAGGCTGGCAGCCAGGAGGAGCAAGAAGAAGGTCATGCGTTTCATGAGCGGCCTCCTTCTTTTGCATCCAAATCGGGCTGATTTAACTCTTTGTGCCACCGACCTCTGCGTTTGAAGAGGTCAATCAGCCGCCAGATCATCAGGGCGGCAAGCAGGGTAAGAACGGTTGCCAGGCCGATGTCGGTCAGGAGGATAGATATATTGACGAGGGTTTGCTGGTTCAATTCTGAAACAAAGAGGCGCTTGGTCTCAAAGACGGCAACCGCGCCAAATGCCAGATCGGAGAAGATGATGATGCCCCAGCCAAACCACTGCCGGAGGCGGCCCTTGAGACCGGAAAGGTCCGCATAGACCAGGAGCAGGATGGTGGCGATGATGCCCGCCAGGACGTGCCAGTGACCGGTGAGTGCAACTCGTTCTTCACGGGCGGGCCACTGACGGATGATTTCGTCCAGCTTGACAGCCATAAAAATTCCGATAAAGGTGACCACAAAATTCATGTAGATCATTTGCCAGAGGGCGCCAAATTTCAGCGGGTCGTGGAAGAGAGCTGCGAGCTTTTGCAGAAAGGTTGGCTTTACAAGCTTGAGCTGCTCCAACCGCTGGCGGGTGATTTTGCGCCAGCCAAACCATACCAGCAACACAGAAGCTACCAGGATGGGCATGGAGCCGACATTGATGATGATATGAGCGGCGGGTTGGTAGGGAATAATCATCCACACACCCAGGGTGATAATGATGGTTCCCACGATAATGAAGGGCATCGCCCATTTCTGCAATTTGCCGCGGAAATCCAACCAACGGGAGAGGATGAGTGTAAGGGCAACCGCGATGAGCGTG
>CALESS010000025.1 GCA_937907495.1 uncultured Anaerolineaceae bacterium | reverse complement strand
GGAAGTTGATTTACAGCCTGAACCCGCTGGCAGGCATCATCCAGGGATTCCGCTGGGCCTTGCTGGGAGCCAACCCGCCAGATGCCATGCTGGCGGTCTCCGGGGCGGTGGTGGTGGTGCTGTTTATCAGCGGTTTATTCTATTTCCGGCGCATGGAAAAAACATTTGCGGATATGGTATGAGCGATATAGCCATTCGAGTTGAAAACCTGGGAAAACAGTACCGCATCGGGGCGGCTCAATTACAATACCGCACCCTGCGGGATAACATCATGGAGGGTTTGCGGCGCATTGGCCGCAGCCGCCGGGCATCAACCAGCACCATCTGGGCCTTGCGCAACGTCTCTTTTGAGGTACGCAAAGGACAGGTGTTGGGGGTGATCGGCCGCAACGGTGCCGGCAAGAGCACCTTGCTCAAGCTGCTGGCGCGGGTCACGGACCCCACCGAAGGCCGGGGAGAGATCCACGGGCGGGTAGGCAGCCTGCTGGAAGTCGGCACCGGATTCCACCCCGAGTTGACAGGCCGCGAGAACATCTACCTGAACGGGGCGATCCTGGGGATGCACCGCAGCGAAATTGAGCGCAAATTCGATGAAATTGTGGCCTTCTCTGAGGTGGAGCAGTTTATTGATACCCCCGTCAAGCGTTACTCCAGCGGCATGTATTTGCGCCTGGCTTTCGCCGTGGCTGCCCACCTCGAGCCGGAAATCCTGGTGGTGGACGAAGTGCTGGCCGTGGGAGATGCGGAATTTCAGCGCAAATGCCTGGGCAAGATGAGCGATGTGGCCCAGCAGGGGCGCACTGTGCTCTTCGTCAGCCATAATATGAGCGCTGTTCTGCGACTGACGGAAGAAACCCTGGTCATTGAAAAAGGCAGCCTGGCCTTGCGGGCGCCGACCGGTGAAGCGGTGGATTACTACCTCTCGCGAGGCTTCTCCCAACAGGGAGAGCGGACATGGGATGTGGATGAAATCCCGCCGGATGCCGCTCCGTTCCGGCCGCTGGCGATGCGCGTCCGGGATGCCGGGGGTCGGGTCTCGGATTCCATGCGCTCGGTGGAACCCATCAGCGTGGAAATTGAGTATCAACTGACGGCTCCCATCACGGGCCTGCGGGTTGGCA
>CALESS010000024.1 GCA_937907495.1 uncultured Anaerolineaceae bacterium | reverse complement strand
AACCCCGCCCGTCACGATCGCATTGGTCGCCGGATCAATACCCACCTGACCGGCAGTGAAGATGAAATCGCCTGCCTGGACAGCCACGGAATAAGGACCTAACGCCTTGGGGGCCAGGTCGGTCTTAATTACTTTTTTCTCGGCACAACAGCTCATTTGAATGCTCCTTGTAGTTGAATACCCTAATTCTAAGCGATTCCCGGGGTTCGGTAAAGAAGACCGCGGCATGGCACAATCTGCCCATTTTAGTATTTTAATCCCTTGATATCTTCGGCTGTTTCACCAATCCGTTTACGAAATACCCGGTATGACCAGCCCTGGTAGGCAAGGACAATCGGCACGAAAATGGCCGCGATAATGGCCATCAGGCGCAAGGTCGCCGGACTGGAGGAGACATTATAGATCGTCAGGTTATTTGCCGGGTTTCCCCGTGAAATCAATACGTTGGGATAGAGATAGATGAAAATACTCGCCATGCTGAAGACAATTGTCAGCGCCAGCATGGAAAACGCCCATCCCTCCCGCCGGTTGCGGATGAACCAGCCCACCGTCAGCAGCGTCAGGGCTGCACCAATCGGGATTACCCCGGGGTTGACCCCGATCTTATTCAATACATCGGTGGCGAAATACGAGGAGATCAAAAAAACGGCAAAAAGGAACACCGCCACTGGCCAGAATCTCCAGGCCGTTTTGCGGGCTTGCTCTTGCAGCTCACCGGTAGTCTTTAAGGAAAGGAAGAGGGCCCCATACAGGACGAAACCACTCAACGAAACCAGCCCACCTACCAGCGCAAAGGGGTTCAACAGGTTCCAAAATCCCCCGGCATACTGCAAATCCGCACTGATGGGTACGCCGCGCAGGAAATTGGCAAATGCCACCCCCCACAACAAAGCCGGGACGAGGCTGCCGATGAACGCGCACCAATCCCACAGACTTCGCCAGCGGGGATTCTCATCCTTGCTGCGGAATTCAAAGGCAATCCCGCGCAAAATCAAGGCGATCAGAATCAGGAACAGGGGCAGATAAAACCCGCTGAAAAGCGTGGCGTACCACCCGGGGAAAGCCGCAAAAGTCGCTCCACCCGCCGTGATCAGCCAGACCTCGTTGCCATCCCAATGCGGCCCAACCGTGTTGAGAATGATTCGCCGGCGGGTATCTCCCTTGCCCAAGAAGGGCAAAAGAATTCCCACCCCCAGGTCAAAACCATCCAGGGCGAAATAGCCCGTCCAGAGAACTGCGATCAAGACAAACCAGACAATATGCAGATCCATTTCGCCTTCCTATTCGTAAAATTTCTCTTCATCAACATCAACCAGGCGGGGCTGCGCCGCCTGCGGACCGGCTTTGGCGTATTTTGCCAGCAGATAAACATCCGCCACCATCAGCAGGCCATACAACAGGGTAAAGATCACCATCGAAGTTAACACCATGCCCGGTTTCACCACTTTCGACACCGCATCTTCGGTGCGCATCAGGCCGAACACAACCCAGGGCTGGCGCCCTAACTCGGTCAATAACCAGCCGGATGTATTGGCAAGATAAGGCAGCGCGATCATCCAGGGTAAAAACATCATCCAGCGCGAACGGGGCAATTCTTTCTTTCTCATCACAAGGTAGAGCAGGTAAGCAATCAACACCAACATCAGCATCCCTGCGCCTACCATGATCCGAAACGACCAGTAACTCACAGCAATCGGCGGGATGTAACTTTCACCTGCACCGTAAATATTTTCATACTCCGCCTGCAAATCCAATATGCCTTTCACTTCGCCGCTGAAGCGATTGTACGCCAACAAGCTCAAAACACCTGGAATGCGGATGGAGAATACATCCCGCAATTCCGGTTCATTTCCGATGGTGATGAGAGAGAACGAAGCCGGATCTGCACTGCGCCAGAGGGCTTCGGCTGCCGCCATCTTCATCGGTTGGGTTTTCACCATGTGCTGTGCCTGGCTGTGCCCCACCAACACCACCAACAAGACAGCAATAATTCCGAATACCGCCGCGATTTGAACGGACTTCCGGAAAAACTCCACCGATCGCCGGCGCAGCAAATGATAAGCGCTTATCCCCAGCACAAAAACTGCGCCCGTAGTAAACCCGGAAAAGACCACATGCGGAAATTGATACCAGACGTTCGGGTTAAATACCACCTGGCTGAAATCCTCAAGCACGGCTTTGGTGCCGTTTTCCACCAGGGTATAGCCCAGCGGCTGCTGCATGAAGGAGTTCGCAATCAGGATCCATAGCGCTGAAAGATTGCTCCCGATGGCCACCATCCAAATCGCCGCGGCATGCATCCGTTT
>CALESS010000023.1 GCA_937907495.1 uncultured Anaerolineaceae bacterium | reverse complement strand
GAATCTGCTGCTTAGAGGTAAAAGAGGTCAATATGACTGAGAAAAAGCAGGAAGCAATTTTGGACGAGATGGGTGATTATAAATTCGGCTTTTCCATGCCGGATAGCTCGGTATTTCGCTCTCAAAAGGGGTTGAACAGGGAGGTTGTGGAGCAAATTTCCGCCATGAAAGGTGAGCCGCAATGGATGTTAGATTTCCGTCTGCGGGCATTAGCTCACGCCTTATCCCGGCCTACCCCCACATGGGGAGCGGATATCTCCGGCTTGAACCTGGACGATATTTATTACTATGTAAAACCCACCACGGGTGAAGAGAAAAGTTGGGATGATGTACCGGATTCGATCAAAACTACTTTTGACCGATTAGGCGTACCGGAAGCCGAACGGAAATTCCTTGCCGGTTTGGGCGCCCAATATGAATCGGAAATGGTGTATCACTCCATCCAGGACCACCTGGCGAAACAGGGTGTAATTTTTGTCTCCATTGAGGATGGACTGCGGCAGTATCCGGATTTATTCCGCGAATACTTTGGCACGGTGATACCGATTGAAGATAATAAATTTGCTGCCATTAATTCAGCGGTCTGGTCTGGTGGATCCTTCGTTTACGTACCCAAGGGTGTCAAGGTTGAATTGCCTTTGCAAGCGTATTTCCGCTTGAATATGGCCAATATCGGCCAGTTTGAACGCACAATCATAGTCGCAGATGAGGGGGCACAGGTGCATTATGTGGAAGGCTGTACGGCGCCGCAATACACCACGGATTCATTCCATAGCGGGGTTATTGAAATTGTGGTGAAGAAAGGCGCCCGGGTGCGGTACTCAACCATCCAGAACTGGTCCAACAATGTTTATAACCTGGTCACCCAACGGGCCATAGTTCATGAAGATGCCACCATGGAGTGGGTGGACGCCAACCTGGGTTCCAAGGTGACGATGAAATACCCCTCCTGCTACCTGGTGGGTAAAGGGGCGCGGGGAGAGATTCTCTCCATGGCCTTTGCCGGACCCGGGCAACATCAGGATGCCGGCGGCAAGGTGATCCATTTTGCCCCCAATACAACCAGCAAGATTACTTCGAAATCCATTTCCAAGGGGGGCGGACGTGCCTCGTATCGAGGACTGTTGAAAGTTCACAAAGGCGCCACGCATGTAAAATCAAACGTGGTTTGCGATGCCTTGCTGTTGGATCCACAATCCCGTTCGGATACCTATCCATACATCGAAATTGATGAAGAAGATGTAAATATTGGGCATGAGGCTTCTGTCTCCAAAGTGGGCGAAGAACAGCTCTTCTACTTGATGAGCCGCGGGCTTTCGGAAGAAGAAGCAACGACCATGGTTGTCAGCGGATTCATTGAACCGCTGGTGAAAGAGTTGCCGATGGAATATGCGGTGGAAATGAACCGCTTGATCCAGTTGCAGATGGAAGGCTCGATTGGGTGAGAGAACAATGATGAAAGAAAAACCACAGGTCATTATTCGCGGCCGAAAACCGCAAGATACAGAACCCCGGAATTTCAAGTTTGAGGAAGACCTGGTTCGAACCACCCCTTCAGCTCCTGAACTCTCTGCCTGGCGGCATGAGGCCTGGAAACGATTTGCAGACCTTGCAATTCCCACCACGCGGGAAGAGGCCTGGCGCCGTACCGATCTAAAGGATTTACAAGCAGGTCAGCTTCAATTTCCCGTGGCGGGGCAGTACCTTGAGTTGGCAACTGTGCCGGCTGAACTGCTGCAACCTTTGACGGCTGAAGCCCACGGCGGGCAGGTTGTGTTGCAAGCAGGCGGGAGCAGTGTGGAAGTGAA
>CALESS010000022.1 GCA_937907495.1 uncultured Anaerolineaceae bacterium | reverse complement strand
GGCACGGGATGCACGCTCCGGATTAACGTCACGGTTAAATTCCCGTGCCCCTACCGCGATCCGTGCCCCTGCACCCGGTGTCGAAAAATCCCCGTGCCCCCGCACGATCATCTCTTGCCGATTCCCAACTCCTTTGATACACTCTCAAAAAGCCCACAAATCACACCCTTTCCCAGATCAGGAGCATAACAATGAAGCGCGTCTTTCCTCTGATTCTCCTTTGCCTTGTGTTGGTTCTTGCCGCCTGCGGTAAAACCGCCCCGATTGCTTCCGAAACCCCGCTGACCGGGCTGCCCACCGCCACCCCCCTGGCGAACGGCGCAGGCGGAGATGATTCTGCCACTGTCCAACCGCCAGAACCCACCCAGCCCCCTGCCGCCACCCAAAGCCCCAACCAGCCATACGACCCGTCCATCTTCATCATCGAGGCCTCTGGCTCATGGCGGATGGAATTAGCGCCCAATTACTTTGCCGATTATGAAGTTGAAATCTACCTGCATAAGATTGATGCCAACGATAACCGCGCCGTCGCCGGCAGCTATCAGGGAATTTTCTGGATGAAGACCAGCCTGGATACCGCCGGCTTCATCGGTGATATGCTGGGGGATGTGCCGGTGGACATGACCTACGAGGCCGGTGCGGAGGCCGTCAGTGATAACCTGGCGATCTCGCTCAACACTTCCGATGATAAAGCCTGGGTGGATTACACCATCATCGGGGAAAATGGCCAACCCCTGCCCCTTACCCAGGATACACCGGTGGCGCGCGGCAGCTTTGTGATGGTGGCCAAGCAGGTTTACCTCGCCGCGCACGCCAGCGGCGCCCAGGGCGAAACGGTGGATTACGCCAACAATGAAGGCAGCGGAGAGGTGATTGATGTCAATTACGTCATCCATGTTCAGCCAGACGGATCGGAATCGGGCGGGTCCCGCAAAGTGACGATTTTTGTCAGCGGAGAAGGCTTCAGCCACACCCTGGAAGGGGTCATGCGCCGTATTCCCGGCTATCCGGAGGATGTTTCGGATTATCTGAATTCGCCGGAATATCAGAACTCCGCCTGGCGCCGCCTGAATGAATGATTGGCCAGCCATGGGCAGGTAAATACCACAGATAATCTATGGACACCGGCATTGTCTATACCTCTGTTATCCCCTATAATACAGTTGGTCGTTCTTTGACCTATCCAAGGAGGATAAAATGAATATTGCAGTACTTACACAGGGATTGGCCACGCTGGCCTGGATTATTACCATTGGTTTATTGGTGCTGGTGCTAACCCGCGCTTCCCGCAGCCGTCCAATCCGCAATGGCTCCACCATGGTTATTGTGGCGGCGGTGCTTTCCGTCATTTTCACCACCGTCAGCTCCGGGCTGGTTTTCATCAACCCCGAAGAGCGCGGCGTGGTCATCTCGGCGGTGGCCCCCAAGGGCTACCGGGAGGATATTCTGCAACCCGGTCTGCGCTGGGTGATTCCCTTTGCAGAAAACGTTGTGCGCTACCCCATCAGCCGCCAGACGTATACCATGTCCATCGCCCCATCCGAGGGACAGATCATCGGGGATGATTCAATCACCGCCCGCACCGCCGATGGACAGGAAATCTACGTGGATGCCTCCGTCATCTACAGCATTGACCCGGAAGAAGTCATCCAGGTCCATATTTACTGGAAGAACACTTATAACGAGGGGCTGGTCCGCCCGCTCTCGCGCGGTGTCATCCGGGATGTGGTTTCACAATACCGGGTGGAAGAAGTGGTCACCACCAAGCGCTTTGATATGGCTGAACAGTTGCGCGCCCAAATGGCTCTCAAGCTGGATCAAAACGGCCTGATTCTCTATGACTTCGTGCTGCGCAACATCACCTTCTCGCCGGAGTATGCGGCCTCGGTGGAGCAGAAGCAGATTGCCGAGCAGTTAGCCCAGCAAGCCAAGCTGACCGTGGAGCAAAAGAAGCAGGAAGCAGAGCAAGCCCGCCAATCCGCCCAGGGGCGCGCCGATTCGGTCATCATCGAAGCCAAGGGTAACGCCGAAGCCCGCCTGATCCAGGCGGAAGCCGAAGCCAAAGCCCTGGAACTCATCGCTGCCGTCCTCAAGGACAAGCCGGAGTTGCTGACCTACCAGTACATTACCAAGCTCACCCCCAACATCAACGTGATGTTGCTGCCCAGCAACTCGCCGTTCATTTTCCCGCTGGATCAACTTGGCCCCACCGCCCCGGCGGTCACCACCCCCGCTACACCCTGATCGCTGAACCTTCTTGTTTCCGTCCCGCTGACTCGCTCAGCGGGACGGTTCCATTCCCAACGCACATCCCCAGCCATTCATGCTACAATTTATCTAACTGCCCCCGCCCCGTATCCTGGCGACTACCGGCCACGGATTTTGGCGAAAGGGGTTTGACCCTGCCCTGAAAGGACGTCCATGGCGAACCCTCCCTCCGGCAAGCAAATCCGCCTCACCAGCCTCTCCAACTGCGCGGGTTGAGCATCCAAGTTAAGCGCGGAAGCGCTGGCGCACGTGTTGCGCCCCCTGGGTGATGTTTTTCAGGCTGCCGATTTCCCCGACCTGCTGGTGGGTATTGACCCGCCCGACGATGCCGCCATCTGGCGGTTAGATGACGAACGGGCACTGGTCATGACCACAGATTTCTTTACGCCGGTGGTGGATGATGCCTATGACTACGGCGCCATCGCCGCGGCCAATGCCCTTTCGGATGTGTATGCCATGGGTGGTGAACCCTTCCTGGCGCTCAATATCGCAGCCCTGCCGCCCAACCTGCCGTTTGAAATCTCCGCCGAGATCCTCCGCGGGGCGGCAGAAACCGCCCGAAAAGCCGGGGTGGTCATTGCCGGTGGTCATACCGTGCAAGACCAGGAACCCAAGTTCGGCCTGGTGGTGATTGGCTTTGTCCATCCGCAGCACATCCTCATCAAAGGGGGGGTGAAAGCTGGCGACCGGTTGTACCTCAGCAAGCCGCTGGGATTTGGCGCGACCACCACCGCCCTCAAGCGCGGGCAGGCCGCGGCGGAAGATGTGCAGGAGGTGGTGGGCTGGATGACCCGCCTGAACCAGGCTGCCTCCCGGTTGGCCCGCGAATTTGAGCTGACCGCAGCCACCGATGTCACCGGCTTCAGCCTGCTGGGCCACGCCATGGAAATGGCCGATGC
>CALESS010000021.1 GCA_937907495.1 uncultured Anaerolineaceae bacterium | reverse complement strand
GCCAGGTTGATGGATGCCTCGGTGATGAACAGGCAACCCTTCTTACCCTGCCGCCACTCAATTAGAGCGGGCAGGATTTCTTCTTTTAGCTGACGCTTATTGCCGATGAAATTATCATCCACAAAAAAGATGTTACGGCGCCAGCCCCGCTGATAGAGCATATCCAATTCTTTAATGATTTGAGAGGCATATTTTGTCCTGGGTCTATGACCGAACAAAACCGTTACATCACAGAATTCGCAATTATAGGGGCAGCCGCGCGAATACTGGATACTCATTGAGTCGTAATGTTTCATTTCCAGCAGGTCCCAGGCGGGAATGGGAGAATTGGCAATATCTGGGAATTCGGTAGAGGAATAGATATGTTTTGCAGAACCCTGTTTCCAATCCTGTAGAAATTCGGCAAGGGTTATTTCGGCTTCATTTAGTACCAGGTGCTGTATTTCCGGGAACTTCTCCGGCTCCGCAGTAAAGAGCGGCCCGCCAGCGACCATGATCTTGCCATGTTTCTTAACCCGCTCAATTACCGACCGAACGGAGGTTCGTTGTACGATCATGGCACTGATAAAGATCAGATCCGCCCAGGCGATATCTCCATCTGCCAGGTGGGTGGCATTCATATCCACCAGCCGCTGGTTCCATTCTTTCGGAAGCAATGAAGCTACGGTAATTAACCCCAGCGGTGGAGAGGAAACCTTCTTACCCACAAACTGTAGAGCATGTTTGAAACTCCAATAGGTGTTCGGAAACTCTGGATAGATCAATAAAATATTCATCAATAATCCTCCTGACGGTTGATTACAGTATCATCGCAGACAGCGAATAGGGCATGTGCCATCAGTCATCTTGTCAGTACCTATTAATTGAGGAAAAGAACGTGACCTCGGACGTGACCAATCCATGACTTACGAGAGTTTTGAGTGATGTATAATTTACTAACCCATGAAGAAACCCACAGAAACGAACCAGTTTACCGGAAGCGCGATGGACCTGGCTTTTGCGGTCGTTGTTCTCGCATCCTACCTGGCAACCTTTTCATCCATCCGCGAGGCTTCCCTGACCAACATCGGTCTGTTGGTTATCCTCGGAATCCTGTATGTCAACCTTGGAATTTATGGGTATGCTTATGCTGCCCACAGTGAAAAGATCGAGGTGAAACTTCTTTATTTCCTGATTCAAATTCCAACCGCGGCATTGATTGTTTACCTGGGGGGTGGGGTTGGGTACAATTCGCTCGTTTTTCTGCCGCTGGCCGGGCACAGTATCGTATTGCTCAATTCCCTCTGGATGTATGTAATCAATATCGCTTTAAGCGGAGCTTTTCTGTTTACCTCTCTTCAACTTGGCGCAGGTTTACCGGATAGCTGGTCAAGTTTTCTCACCTTCCTGGCCGGGCAAATCTTCATCCTCGTCTTTACACAGATGGCAATGGACGAGCAGCGCTCGCGTAAAGAAGTGGAACGCCTACTCCATGAACTTCAGGCTGCCAACACCCAGTTGCGGAATTATGCTGTCCAGGCAGAGGAGTTGGCAATCACCAAAGAACGCAATCGCATGGCCCGTGAAATCCATGATGGTCTGGGGCATTATCTGACCACCATCCACATGCAATTAATGGCTGGCCGGGCGGTCTCCGGATCGGATCCTGAAAAATCCGAAGAATTGTTCCTTAAGGCGCAAAATTTAACCCAGGAAGCATTGGCCGATATTCGCCAATCGGTTTCAGCCCTGCGCTCCTCTCCGGATGAATCCCAACCATTGGTGGATCAAATTCAGAAAATCCTGGATGACTGCGGAAGTCTCGGTTTACAGGGACAATTAACTGTGATTGGCGAGGTGCGGATAATTCCACCGCCAGTTCAATTGATGCTCTTCCGGGCTGTCCAGGAAGGTGTCAACAACACTTGTAAACATGCTCAAGCGCAAAATCTCCAGGTGCTATTGGATTATTCAAGTCAGCGTCATATCTCCCTCACCATCCAGGATGATGGACAGGGGGCAGTTTCGACCAATGGCGGCTTTGGACTGATCGGCCTGCGCGAGCGGGTCCATCACTTGAGGGGTGAAATTGAGTTTGAAACTGAGCAGGGAAAAGGCTTTCGGATAATGATCAAGGTTCCGGTGAAAAATGATTCGAATTCTAATCGTTGATGACCAGGCGCTCTTTCGAGAAGGCCTGAAAACATTACTCTCTACCCAACCGGATTTCCTCCTCGTTGGGGAAGCCGGCAACGGCGAAGAGGCATTGCGCTTGGCTGCCCAGAACCAACCGGATGTGGTGTTGATGGATTTACGCATGCCCATCCTGGACGGGGTGAATGCCACCCGGCGGTTAAATTCTCAATTGCCCAATTGCAAGGTGATTGTGCTGACAACTTTTGATGAGGATGAGACTGTCTTTGACGGTCTGCGGGCAGGAGCTGTTGGATACCTTCTTAAAGATGTTTCCTCTGAAAAGCTTTACGAAGCCATCCGGGCAGCCGCCAGGGGAGAGTATTTCCTCCAGCCATCCATCACGACCAAAGTAATGACCGAATTTGCAAAAATTTCTCGGCCGGTGCCAGCCAATGTCCAACCGCTGCTGGAACCCCTCACGATGAGGGAGCTGGAAATTATCCGCATGGTGGCAACGGGCGCCAGTAACAAGGAAATTGCCGATAAACTGGTCATTGCAGAAGGAACTGTAAAAAATCATATCACGAGTATCCTCGGAAAAATGAACGTAAAAGATCGCATGAATGCAGTCATCAAAGCCCGTGAGTTAGGCTTGCTATGAGACGAACGGAGACATACCCATGAATGCACCAGAACGGAAGAGCACAGTGTACCTGCCCTGGCTGGGAGGATCACTGATTGTAATTGGCCTGGTGATTGTGACAGAGCAGCGCTTACAAACCGGCTGGTTGGTGTTGGCCTTACTGCCAGCCTTTGGCGCCCTATTGTTTGTAGCTGGCCTGCGCCGCCGTTCCATGGCATGGCTGTTACCGGGGATTCTGCTGACTGGACTTGGCATCGGCTTATTTCTGGGATTTTCCCCGTTGTTTAAGCTTGCCCGGATGCATCAAGTGGGAGCCCTATTGATCGCAGTCACTGCCGGCTGGATTGCCATGGCTTTTGCTCCCCTCCTTTTCCACCGCGAATTTGCCTGGTGGGCGCTCATACCCGCTGGAGTGATGGGAGGAACCGGGGTTGTGTTTGCCTTCACCCCGTTACGCTTCCTGGATTTTATCCTCTATCCATCCATTGGCCTGGGGCTTGCATTGCTGGCTTGGGGAGTTTACGAGCGTCTGTTCGGGTTGATTGTTGCCGGCTCGCTGGTGGTGTCTGCAGGCCCGGCTGTTTATTGGGGCTGGATCAACCCCGGCCAGGCATTGACTCAAACCGGGGTCATGTTGGTGATGCTGGCCCTCGGCTGGATTATGATCACATTCTTTTCCAAGGCTCGAATGCATCGCTTCATCTGGTGGCCATTAATTCCGGGCGGTATACTGGCCATGGTGGGTTGGGGATTGTACATAGGCGGCAGCCCGGGTACAGCGATGAATTTCATAGGTAACACCGGTTCCATCGCCCTCATCATTTTTGGTGTGTACTTGCTGCTCATCCGCCGCGGGATGCGCCGCTAGTAGTTCTGATCGGTTTATTTTTGGATTAACTGAATGATTTCCGGCAGATACTGCTGGGTAGCTTTCTCACCGGCAGCAATCGCCTCTTCTGCTCGTGGAAACCCCATAAACATCGTAATTTCCGGGTCCATGGATGGGGAGAGCAGCAGATCTGGAGGAGAGTTCTTCAGACGGATTTCCGTCTGGGCGGAAATCATAATGAGCATCGCCCGGTAAAAGTCCAGGAAAAAGTCGGGAGCAGGAACCGGCCAACGCGGCTTATAGGATGAAGTTTTCCAGTGAGGTTCCAAGGCCGGGTTCAGTTGGACATCCACGCCGATCACCACTTGTGGGTTGAACATTCGAGCCGGTTCCACCGGCACATTATTCAGAACTCCGCCATCCACCAGCCATTGGTCTTTGTAGAAAACTGGGGAAAAGACACCCGGGATGCACATCGTGCTAAACAACGCAGGCATTACCGGCCCTTCGTGCAGTGCCACTTCCTGTCCGGTGGATAAATTTACAGCATTCATCACCAGGGGGATCCTTAATGATTCAAAAGTTAGGTCTTCTCCCAGCCAATTGGCCAGAAATTTGCGAATCTTCTCCCCATGAAACAAGCCCCGGCGGTGGGTTGTCAGGTCCATTAATTTCATCATTTCCCGGAATTGGCTGAAATGCAAGGCGAAATCCTCTATTTCAGCAATTGATTTTCCGGAGGCAAGAGCTGCTCCCACAATTCCACCGAAACTGGTCCCCGCCAGGTAGTCAATGCGGATTCCCGCATCCTGCAATACCTTGACAACACCGATATGAGCCAGGCCGCGTGCGCCGCCGCCCCCCAAAGCTAAAGCCAATGTTTTTTGTTCCATGCTTTAATTTTATCCCTGTTTGAAGAAATTAATTAACCTTGTAATGTCAGAAATGGAATATTGCCCTCCCATCTCTCAATTCCAGCATTGATGATCAAGAAAAATCCCGAGCGTGTTGAATACATTCAAGTGACAAAGCTCATGCCGATTAGCTATCTTTCAGTCACTTACCTGGATTTTCCCTTATGATATACTCAACAAGCATGTAAGCTCAATTTCCCCGAAGGAGTTCCCATGAAAAAGGATTTTATTGCCATCTCAGATTACACGCCGCTTGAGCTGCAAAACCTGCTCGACCTGGCGATTTTTCTTAAGAAAGAGCATCAATCCGGCGGCAACAAACCGGTGCTCAAAGGAAAAGTTCTGGGATTAATTTTTCAAAAACCAAGCTTGCGAACCCGCATCAGTTTTGAGATGGGAATGCGCCACCTGGGCGGAGATGCGCTTTACATCTCTCCGGCTGAAATCGGGTTGGGCCAGCGCGAATCCATTGCCGATGTAGCGCGCGTCCTCTCCGGTTATGTCCAGGGAATTATGGCCCGCGTCTTTGATCACAACCACGTGGTGGAGCTTGCAACCTGGGCAGATGTTCCCGTTATCAACGGCCTGTCCGATTACAACCATCCCTGCCAGGCATTGGCAGATGCCTTAACCATTGTTGAACGTTTTGGATCCATGAAAGGGTTGAACGTTACCTTCATTGGCGATGGTAACAATGTAGCCGTATCCCTGATGCATATTTGCACCAAATTGGGAGCGAATTTTACACTCGCCAGCCCGGAAGGTTACGACCTTTCTGAGTTCGCCCTGCAAAAAGCCCACGAATTTGCGGCGGGCTCCGGCAGTACCATCCGCACACTACGTGATGCCCACGAAGCCGTTCGTGAAGCGGATGTAATCTATACAGACACCTGGACCAGCATGGGACAGGAAGCGGAGACCGAGAAACGAAAACAGGTCTTTCCTCCTTTCCAGGTGAATGAAAAACTGGTCACCGAAGCTCGTAAACATGTCATCGTCATGCATTGCCTGCCTGCTCACCGCAACCAGGAATTGACAGATGAAGTTGCAGATGGTCTGCATTCTGTGATTTTCCCTCAGGCTCATAACCGGATGCATGCTCAAAAAGCCATCCTTGTTCAATTACTAAGCTAACCCATGAAAGTAGATCAAATGAAAACGCGTGATTATATCGAAATTGAAGAGAAATTTGGCGCCCATAATTATCATCCCCTGGATGTCGTCATCTCGCACGCCAAGGGCGTCTGGGTATATGATGTGGATGGGAACCGATTTCTTGATTGTTTAAGCGCTTACTCGGCGGTGAACCAGGGTCACGTCCATCCTGATATATTGGCAGCCCTTATAGAGCAGGCAGGCAGGGTCACTCTCACCTCGCGTGCTTTCCGCAACGATCAACTTCCCCTGCTCTACCAGGAGCTTTCAGCCTTAACCGGCTATGAAATGTCTCTGCCTATGAATAGCGGCGCAGAAGCGGTTGAAACCGCCCTGAAGTTGGCTAGAAAATGGGCCTACCAGGTTAAAAAAGTCCCCCGCCACCAGGCAGAAATAATTGTAGCCACAGGCAATTTCCATGGGCGCACCATTTCAATCGTTTCATTTTCGACTGAACCTTCCTATCGTGATGATTTTGGCCCCTTCACGCCGGGCTTTACTGTCACCCCCTATGGAGATGCCGAGGCCATTGCGGCAGCCATCACCCCGAACACCGCCGCCGTTATGCTGGAGCCGATTCAAGGCGAAGCGGGAGTCATAATTCCCCCAAATGGCTATCTGTCAAAAGTCGTGCAAATCTGCCGGGAGAACAACGTCCTTTTGATTGCTGATGAAATTCAAACCGGATTGGGACGAACAGGCAAGCTCTTCGCCTCGGATTATGAGAATGTTCGCCCGGATATGATCATCATTGGTAAAGCCCTGTCCGGTGGTTTCTATCCCGTTTCGGCGGTTCTCGCGGATTCCCCACTTATGAGCCTCTTCCAACCGGGGGAACACGGTTCCACCTTTGGCGGAAATCCCCTGGCTGCCGCGGTTGCCCGGGCATCCTTGAAAGTCATTATGGATGAAAAGTTGATTGAAAACGCTTTTCAACTGGGTGAATATTTTGTGGATCAGCTCGCAGAAATCAACTCGCCTCACATTAAAGAAGTGCGCGGACGCGGCTTACTGATCGGGGTGGAACTCAAGCCGGAAGCCGGTGGGGCTCGCCGATTCTGTGAAGAGCTTAAACAACAAGGAATTTTGGCCAAAGAGACCCATCAGCACGTGATCCGTTTCGCTCCCCCGTTGGTGATTGATAAAGAAACCATAGATTGGGCTCTGGAGAGAATTCGGAAAGTGCTCATGATGCCCTGATTGGCATAAAAATTGAATGTTTCACAACAATCTTGCTTGCGCCGCGCCTATGTGCGGCGCAAGCCATTATAAATGGATATAATAATTAACCAACACAAGATGTTCAAAGTATCTTGCTGCCGAAGTAACTACAGATGGAGGTCAATGTGAATCGTTCCGCAAAAATTGTGGCTACCATAGGCCCTACCAGTCAGGATGAACTCACGCTCACCCGCTTAATCCAATCCGGCCTCAATGTTGCCCGGCTCAATTTTTCTCACGGTACTCACCAGGACCATGCTGCCAGGATTAAGTTGATCCGACACCTTTCCGATAAACTCGGCCGGCCCATTACCATCCTTCAGGACCTTCAAGGCCCCAAACTGCGCGTGGGAAAATTGCCTCCGGAAGGGGTTGAATTAAAGGCAGGACAGATTGTCAACCTCTGCCAGGGCATGGAGTGCAGTTATGATCATCTGGGGGCAATCATCATCCCAATGGATGTGCCCAATCTTAAGGAGGCCATCGAGCCGGGCAATCGCATTCTCTTGGATGATGGCAATTTGGAGATGGAGGTTGTGGAAGTAAGAAGTGACGCCATCCTTGCCAAAGTTGTCCTTGGAGGAACCCTTACCTCCAATAAGGGGGTTAATTTGCCCGGGGCAAAACTGGTTATTCCTGGCTTTACCGAAAAGGATGAAGAAGATTTAATTTTTGGCTTAAGCCAGGGTGTGGATGCGGTGGCAATTTCTTTCGTTCGCTCCGCGAGCGATATTGAGATTGTCCGTCAGGCCATCCGCCGGATCGCACCTGTTAACTTTGAAATCCCCATCATTGCCAAGCTGGAACGGCCCGAAGCGATCGTGAATTTACACGAAATACTCCATGCTACCGATGGAGTGATGGTCGCCCGCGGAGACCTGGCTGTAGAGACATCGCCTGCAGAGGTGCCCATTACCCAGAAACGAATTATCCAGGAAGCAAATTTACATGCAAAAATTGTGATTACAGCTACTCAAATGTTGGACTCGATGATTCATAACCCCCGCCCCACCCGGGCAGAGGCATCCGATGTTGCCAATGCCATCTTCGATGGCACAGATGCGGTTATGCTTTCCGGAGAAACTGCCAGCGGAGCTTATCCGGTGGAAGCGGTGCAAATGATGAATTTAATTGTCACAGAAGCCGAGCACCATTTTGGCGATTGGGGGCATAACAATATCTTCTCGGAAGAAACCCGCGATGATGCAATTTCCATGACCCGCGCCGCTCGCGAGCTTGCCCATGATCGTAACGTCGCTGCTATTGCTGTCTTTACACAAACGGGCCGCACAGCCCTGATGATGTCAAAATCCAGGCCGCGCGTTCCAATCATTGGCCTGACCCCTCTGGTTAGAACTTACCAAAGAATGAACCTCTATTGGGGCGTCACCCCCTTCCTGGTTCCCTTTGCCAATACGGTGGAGGAAATGATTTTGACTGTAGAAAAAGCACTTCTTTCCACCCCTTCCATCCGGGAAGGAGATCAAGTCATCATCCTGAGTGGTTTCCCGGTTGGCTCTTTTCGTTTACCGAATTTAGCCTTACTTCATACGATTAGTTAATGTTTGTTTATATGGCTATACGCATTATTTTAAATTTACTTTCTGGAATACGAAATCCACTGGAGGATATTGTTTGTGATTATTCGCAAGATTGACACTACGATTGCAGCTGACCGTTTGGCGTTTGCCCGGCTCCCATTCGAAATCTATTCTGATAATAAATTTTGGGTGCCTCCCCTCGAAACAGAGATGGCAATGGCGATGGACCGTCAGCGCCATCCCTTCTACGACCATTCGACAGCCGATTTTTTCCTCGCGGAGAATAATGGGGAGGTCGCAGGCCGAATTGCCGTCCTTCACAACAAGAATTACAATGCTTTCCATCATGAGGAAGCGGCATTTCTTTACTATTTTGAGGCTTACAACGATCTGGAAGTCTCCCGCTCTCTATTTGCGGCTGCCTTCGATTGGGCTCGGAAGCGAGGCCTAAACACTGTGATCGGGCCAAAAGGATTTATCCGCTCCAGCGGTACCGGCCTGTTAATCAAAGGGTTCGAGTATTACCCTGCCCTTGGAATCCTTTATAACCAACCCTACTATCAAACCATGTGGGAAGATTCTGGCTTGGCGAAGTTGTCCGATTACGCCTCTGGCTATATGACCCGCGATTTTCAATTGCCTGAAAAAATTCATGATATGGCAGAGCGTGTTCGGCAGAGAGGCAATTTCTGGATTAAGACCTTCAAGAACACTCGCGAGATGAAATCATGGATTCCAAAGGTCGAAACTGTCCATGAAGAAGCATTTTCGGTCAATCCAAGTTTTCACCCTTCCACCAAGGCTGAATTTGCGCTGATGGCCAACAATCTAATGGCAGTCCACCGGCCAGGTTTGATGAAGTTGATCATGTGTGGAGAGGAAGTTGCCGGGTTTGTTCTATCCCACCCCGATATCTATGCCGCCTTACAACGCACTAAGGGGAGACTGTATCCCTTTGGCTGGCTAGATATTATGCAGGAGTTACGAAACACGAAAGTCGGGGACTTGAATGGCATTGGGATTCTCCCAAAATACCAGGGACTTGGCGCAAACATTCTGGTTTATTCCGAATTGGATCGCACGATCCGATCTACCAACTGGGAACGGGCAGAGCTCGTCCAGGTGGATGAGCGAAATTACAAATCAAAGTCGGATATGGAAAATATGGGGGTGACTTTTCACAAGACGCATCGCGTATTCCAGCGAGATTTATAATTTGGAGCGCAGAAGATGAGCAATCGGCCGATTATCTCCACCGAAGAGCTAGCTCTACATATAGGGGCGCCAGATTGGAAAATTTTCGATTGCCGGTTTGATCTGCTTC
>CALESS010000020.1 GCA_937907495.1 uncultured Anaerolineaceae bacterium | reverse complement strand
ATTGGCTGAATCGTACCCATTCACCCAGTTGATGCTGACGCTCGGTGAGTTCCATGTCAGTTCAATATCGCTGGCTCCCACGGCCGTCACCTGCCCTGCATACCCGGACAAAACAAACAAGGCATTGACTTCGTTCACCATGCTCGCCCAGGCCTGACCATGATTGTAGGCATTGTTGCCAGAGGTCAGCCAGGTGCCATAATTGGTGGTGCCGATTGCCAGCGTCAGGTGGGATTCACGGTCCGAATCGCTGCACACATAATAGCCCTGGGCATACATGAGCGCCCGCGGGATAATTTCCGAATTGCGGATGAAGCCAATCCCAAACAAAGAGGTTCCATATTCCACATTGTTGGTAGCGGGGGAGCCAAAATCCAGCACCACCACTGAATCCTGCTTGCCGGGGGTGCTCTTATCCTGCGCGCCTTTCTGGCAACCCAGGTTATAGATGACACTTCCGCCATCCGTGTTGATGTAGGCCGTGCGCGACCACAATGGCGGTGAGGTAACCGGCGTGGGTGTGGAGGATTTGATCGGCGTGATGGACGGTGTAAAGGTCAGGGAAGGCGTGAGGGTGAGGGTTGGCGTGAGGGTAAAAGTGGGTGTAAAGGTAAAAGTGGGTGTAAAGGTAAAAGTAGGGGTAAAAGTAAGGGTGGGGGTAAAGGTAAAGGCCCGGGGGGGTGTTGCCTGGTTAAACACCACGGGAAAATAGTAGATATAGCCCCCCGCCTGGGAGAGGCCGTTCAAAACACCGCCCGCCAGCAATATAAGTACAAGTAAAAAGACCCACAAGGTTTTTCGTTTCATTTTTTCTCCAGGGTTAACGCGTGCCCAGAGTCTAGCATAGATCAGGCTGGTTTACCACTCCCCATGGAGCAGCACACTTCCGCGCCCGGTCAATTGTGCCCGTAAAATTCCTGCCCGCCAGTTCCACGACTGCAAAGTTCCGAAGGATAGGTGCAGCGTGCGCGGTTTATCTTTTACCCACAGCCGCACTTCACCCTGCCACATACGGGGGAGGTCGAGGTTCAGATCGAACCCCCCGTGGTGAACCCGCAGCTCTCGCATCTCCATCCCCTGGGAGATGTGCAGCGTCCCACCCAGGTATTGGACCGGCGCATCTTCCTGCACCGCTCTTAACGCGAGCAGAACGGTGCCATGTGCCGGAACGGCGTTCGCTTCCCAACGCTCACCTTGCCCCAGCTGCCGCACCTGTCCATCCCAAAAGCTGCTCACCCATTGCGCCTCCGCCGGCTGGAACCGCTGCGGATCGAAGGTTAGCGGCTGGCTTGTATCCCGCCAGTTGATCAGCGCCACCAGGGAATACGGCCCTGCCCCATCCTGTCCCTGCCAGCACAAGGCTGCCGGCTCAGTCTCTGCGAGGTTATCCAGCACCACCCCTGCCGTTTGGATCGGTGGCAGCATCTGGCTCAACATCTCCTGCCGCTCCGGCGGCAGGGCTGGCAAATCATCCGAGACCAACAACATGCCACCCGTCAGGGCGATAATCGAAGCGGCAGTCTGGATCTCTGGCATCGTCAATTTGCTTTCCGGTCGCAGCAGCAGGCAATCCGGGTCATTCCACCACCAGCGTTGATGCTGATTGGCGCGGCTCAAGACATTATGCAAGGCGTTGCAGGCGGATGGGGCATGGGGTTCCTGCAGAAATGGGAGTGTCATGCCGAAGTAATAGTTCCCCCAGGCTGGTGCAGTATCCGCCGAGATGCGCATTGCATCAAATATTCCGATTCCCGGCCCCAACGGGCAGCCACAACCCAGCAGAAACGTATCCTCGCCCGCCGCCTCGCGAATGGCCCGCAGCCCTGCTTGCAACGCCTGGGCATTGGTGCGGGTGGAGTCATGCCGCCCGCCCGCCAGCCCCCCGGCATACAGGAAATCCAACTTCAAATACGGGAAGCCCCACTCCTCCACCGCCCGCCGGATGGTTTCCTGAACCCAGGCCAACGCCTGCGGATGAGTCAAATCCAGCGCCACGGTACGGCAATTCCAATTGAAACCGGCGAAGCGCGGCCGGCCGCGGCCATCCTGGATCATCCAGTCCGGGTGCTTACGGGCAGTTTCCGCCTGGGGCTGCAAAATGAAGGGCGCCAGCCAGATGCCAGCCAGCATCCCGGCATTTGTGATTTTGTGCGCCAAAGTGGCGATGCCCTCCGGGAACCGGGGGCTGAAACGATCCCACT
>CALESS010000019.1 GCA_937907495.1 uncultured Anaerolineaceae bacterium | reverse complement strand
TTGTGAGCAGAGCATTTGTGAACGAAGACGATCAGCGGGAAGCGCCCTTTGTGCCGCCCCGTGCCGACCTGCCTGATGGCGTTCCGAATTATGTAACTCCGGAAGGCATGGCGTTGTTGTTACAGGAGAAGGAAGCCTTGCAGGCAGAACTCAAGGCATTGACGGCTGGTGATATCCTGGATAAACAAAATGCGATCAGTGTGGTTAATACGAGGCTGCAGATGCTCAACAACCGCATTTCTTCCGCCCAGGTCATTGGTCATGAAAAGATTTCACCGGGTGAAGTGAGCTTTGGTTCTGCCATCACCATCCGGTTCAAAGGTGTGGCCACTGAGCAGAAATTCAGGATTGTCGGGGTGGATGAAGCCGACCTGAAGCAGGGTAAGATGGCTTTTACGTCCCCCCTTGCCCGGCTGCTGATGCACAAAAAGGCCGGAGACAGCGCTGTACTCAAGACCGCCGGTGGTGAACGGGTGATTGAAATCCTGGCGGTGGAATAAACGGGATCAATTATTCAGCATATCAGGATTGGATGTACCGGTTGCCAGGAATCTATAAAAGATTTTGGTGAGGTTTGGTGGTTTCGTGATTTGGTGGCAATATTCTCTTTGCCACCAAAGCACCAAGACACCAAATTATTGCTCCAATTTTATTTCACTTATTTTGGTTAAGGTTAACCATTTACTACCAGATACTACTCCCGTTCAATTTCCCCTGATTTTAGAGATTCTTCAGGTGAATTCAGGCAATTCCGCCTTAATGGGCAGTGTGGCCATATTTATTATAGTGGTTTTAATTGCTCAACCCCAATCAGAATGTTGGATTTCAGGAATGATCTTCATTCTGAAGATTTATGATTCAGTAAAAACAGTACATTTTTACTACTGAAGCACCAGGCGTCCCATTCCAGGAATGAATAAAATATATTGGTGAGTTTTGGTGGTTTCGTGTTCTGGTGGCAAAAAACTCTCTGCCACCAAAACACCAAGGCACCAAATTATTGCTCCAATTTTATTTCACTTATTTTGGTTAAGGTTAACCATTT
>CALESS010000018.1 GCA_937907495.1 uncultured Anaerolineaceae bacterium | reverse complement strand
AGGTAATCCGCCAGCGGATCCCGCAGACGGCCTTGCTCCAGCGGGGATGTCTCCCGCACCACCGCCCAGTCCGTTTCCAGCCAGCCCTCTGGAGGCAGTAAAACACTATCAGCATTTGCCCACAAGTTCAGCCGGGCTTCACCTCGTAAATCAGCCTCCAGGCTGCCGAACTGCTGGCGTTGCGAGAGGAACCCGGCCACCCAGCCGCTGCGGGTTGAGCGGTCATAAAGCACGCCATAGAAATCCGCCCCGAACCGCCCCCTGGCGCGCGGCTGCGGTGTGCCGGAAGCATTCCACACCCCCGGGTATAGCCAGCCCAGGTTGGTTCGCCGGGCTGGTTGATCTGCCCGATAGGCCGCACTGTACGACCACGATTGCCAGCCATTTTCAAAAAAGGTGAGATCCTGTCCGGCTTTGGCCTCCCTCCCCGCCAGGCAGATGCGCCCATCCCGCAACAATTCCAGCCGCTCAATATGCAGACCCGGCTGGCTGCCCGCCTTCAGCCCCAATTTCCAACAGCCCGTTCCCGGTCGCAGCGTCAACCGGATGTAGATTTCACCCTGTGGCAAAAAAAGCTCATAGGACTCCTGACCAGGCCCCGGGGTGGAACCGGAGACGGGTTGCCAGCCTTTCAGAATGGCCTGAATCCGCTGTCCATTGAGGCGATAAACCACCGCCATCGGTCCGGCTGCCAGCACCTCTCCCGGCTGCCGGGAGAAGAATTGAAAACCCCCCATTTCTGGATCAAAAGAAAAATGAGGGGGTGTTTGCGGGTCTATGGGGATCATAGGGGAGGTCAAGGTCTCTATATAAGGGCAGGCATAGTTCACCTACCCTCATCCAGCGCCCAAACCGGGTTAGAAGTGGGTATAGTGATCCACCTTCAGCACAAAAATGGTCGCCCGCTTGACGTTCGGCTCACTGGCAGGTGCCAGTGCCCCGCGGATGATCTCCAGGGCGCGTTCCAGTCGCCCATCTTCCACCCCAATCAAAAGGGTCGTTTGACCTTTGCGCAGAAACCCGCCCGTAGAGGCTACCATCGTCACCCGGTATTCTTCTTCCACCAGGGCATGGGTCACCGGGTCATTATCACTATCCTGGAGAATGGCAATTATTAGCTTCATGGTCAAATCTCCTCAAAATGTTCAACTTCCAGGCTGAAAATGGTCGCCCCGCCAATGGTAATGGGGGTTGGCGCGGGCAGCGGCAGGGGGGTGCTTTCCATGGGTACGGCGATGAACTCCACCCGCTGGCGGCAGGTCTCATTCAACGAGTGAATGACCTCTTCTTGTCGTTCCATCGGCAGACCGATCATCAGCGTGGCATTTCGCCGGCCCAGGAACCCGCCCACACTGGGCAGGCGCACGACGGTAAAGCCCAACTCGGTCAACGCGTCATCAGCCGGGTCGGAATCCTGCGCCTGGACCACCGCGATCATCATCATACCCTGGTTGGATTGGTGAACAATTGGCTCGCTCATAGTCCTCCTTCATCCGGGTCAGATCACTGCCACTCCACCCGGTGCAACCCGGGTTCATCCACCCGGATGGAATGACCGGAAGGAAAGGTGATTTGCGCTTCCTTCACGTTGACAGTGATTTCGGTTCCTTTATATTTTACCGTAATTGCATGGGAAAAGGGGCTGCCTGCCTGAATTATTAATCTTTCTGGCGAAATTTGATGAATCCCGGCGGTGCGCAGCAACAGGCCCACCGGCGCCATCCCATGCAAATGCCCTGCTTCCCCGCGGGCCTGACCGCTCCCGGCATCCCACTGGCTGCGATAATCCTGGTGAGTTTGCAGGTTCAGCACCACCCCTTCCATCAACCGGCGCACCAACTCTGCCGCCTGTTTTCGGAATCCATGGCGCAACAAACCCTCTCCCACCAGGTGATTCCAGACCATCGGCACACCCGCTGTTTCCTGCCCGGAGGCAGGCAGGCCATATTTTCCCAGCCAGTTTTGCAGCAGGGCCGTTTCGACCATTGCGTTTGCCTGCTCCGGTTGGGGAATGCCCGCCCACAATGGCAACAGTAAGGAGATGTCTTCCAGCGTATAATCTGGCAGGCTTACCCAACCCTTATCGCCCGCCATCATTCCGCTCACTTCAATCTCCTCCAGCCGGGTGAACACCTGCCGCCCGGTCGAACGGCCGCGGCCATTTACCCAGTTGAAGCGCGCCGGGCTGATTTCCTCCACTACCTCCGCTTCCCCCCGCCAGCCGCGGATCTTGATGCTGATTGCCCGGGTCGTCTGGTCCGCCGCTTCCAGTGTGATTAACAACCGCTGCGGCTGGGGGAATTGCATGGTAAGCCGCATATCCTCGTTCCCGGTGAAGGCTGCCAGTACCCGCCCCGGCTCCATCGAATGGGTCAGGTGATCCCGGTAATGATAAAGCCCCCACTCCGCCTGCCAGGTCTGTTGGATCTCCGCCGTCAGGCGGGCCGCTTGCTCTTCCAACCAGGGAATGTCCGCTTCCGCCCCCAGCAGCCTTCCCATTTGGCTCAGGCTGGCACACTCCCGGACCAGCATGGCCCCCAGGGCCGGGCTTTCCAGTACATTTACATCCAACCCCTGTGCTCCGGCCTGCCAGCGGTCATAAATGGGGGCGTCCGGCAATCCGGTTTGCAGCGGGTGATCCCACTCCGGAAACCCATCCTGATCCCGGTCGTGTCCGCTATCAAACCAACTGCGTAAAAAGCGAATCAGACCGGGGTAAACGTCTTTCAGCCAATCCGTCTCTCCGCTGGTTTCCGCAGCCAAAAGAGCCAGGCTGGCCAGCACCGGCTGCGCCAGGCGCCGGCTGCGCTGCCCCCCCAATCCCGGTCGCCAGTCAATCTGGCCGTTTTCATCCTGCGAGGCGAGAAAATTGCGGATCAACCCTTTCACCCACGGCATGCCGCCGGGCAGGATCAGGCTGGAGATAAAATATGCGTCCAAGGCAGTTTGCCCACTCCATAACGGGCTGTAATCACTGCCATCTTTGGCGATGGAAAAACCCTGGTCCACCTGGCGGTTCAAAACGAACGAGGGGGCTGGCAATCCACCGGATGGGGGGAAGAACAATCGCCGGGCTTCGCGCTGCGTCAACATCAGCGCCGTGTCCCATTCCGGGTTGCCCGTGCTGATCTCCACCTCCTCCGCTTGATTCTGGATTTCGATGCGCGCCGTCTCTGCCTCAAACCGTCTCTGCACCGCCGCCTGTGCCAGCTCCAGGGCTTGCGGACTGGTTGGGGCCGCGGCCACAGCCCAGGTAATGCTGGTCTGAGCGTTGGGGAAAAGTTCAACATCCTGTCCGAGCGAGGAATACGGGCCGCTGCCCGGCTGGGCAGGAATTTTCAAACAGCTCACCAGGTGCAGTTCTCCGCTCACGCCTTCCAGGATGGCATTATTTTCCATCACGGAAGCTGCCATCCCCTGCCCGGCCCCCAGGGCGTTAAAAATTCCAACCCATTCAAAGCGGAATTGCTCTTTTAAAATACTCTTGTTTTGCAGCCAGAAGCGACCGCACAGCACACTTGAGGAAAGCACCTGGTATTCGGCTTTCACTTCCAGCCCGCTAAAGGGTGAAAAAACAACCCGCGCAAAACTGGGAAAAACTTGCAGCACCAGCGGGGGATGATGGAACTTTGCCGGGTCGCTCAGCGTCCCTTCTTTGCGCACAAAACGCGGAAAGAAGCGCAGCCCGCCACAGCGCAGCCCGAGCGTGGTCTGCAGCGACAGTGCTTCTGGCTCTCCACCTGCCAGGCTGAGTTCCCAGGTGATATCATTGAGATAATTCACTTCCGCAATGCGCCAATCCGCCGAGAGACGGATTACTTTCGGGAGGCCGGAATTTTGTTTCATCTCTTTCATGCCATCATTGTACGGTCAGAACCCTGGCAGGTCAAATAGAATTGCACAATTTTTTATGCTAGAATGAGAATATGAGCGATATTCCTGACCCCAACCATCCCTTGCCGCCTCCGGGCGAGAATCATCTGCCCAACGAAAAACCGGCCGATCGTCTTCGCCGTCTCCTCTCGGAAAGTGATCCGCTTTCCTCGCTCCCGGAAGAACCTGTGGATGAAGAAGCCGACACCCAGCCCATGCGCCTTCCCCCGCCCCCTGCGGCGGAGGATTTGCCCTCCCTCCCCGAAAACCTGGATCCGGATTTAGTGCAGACGATGGGCATCCCTGCGGATCCGGGCGGTTTCCCGTTTGCCTCGCTGCCCACCGAACCCGATCTCATTCAAACCATTCCCATGCCGGGGGCCGACCCGAATTTCCCCATGCCGGGCGACTCTCCCGACCTAACAGACCCTGCCGCCGAAACCCGTCCATCGGTTTTCACTCCCCAGTCTCTCGATTCCTCCCAGCTTCCACCGGATTGGTCCGATCAACCCACGATTCCGCCCCCGGCAGATTTCCAATCCGGTAATTTGCCCCAACGGGTGGAAGAGCAGGACCAAAACGCGACCCGCATCACCCCCGCAGCTTACAACTACAATTTGCCAGCCCGGCCTGGCTCCAACCGTACCTACCCCGTTTCCTACTCCACCCGCGGCAGCAGCCAGGCAGGTTCGCACACCCCGACTGAACCCACCCGCCGCTCGCCTGTCTCGCCCGATCAGCCCACCCGCCGTGGCCGGCCGCTTCCGATCGAAGCGGATGGAACGCCGCCTGGCCCGCCGCCCCGCCCCCCGCGCCCCAAGAAGCGCTCTCCGGGGTGTTTCTGGCGCGGCGTCACCATTCTGCTCTTTGTCGGCATCCTGATCCTCTTGCTGGTGGCTTCGCTTGGCGTTTTCAAAAACTCCCGCACCGCCACCCCCTTGCCAAATTTTCCCGAATTCCGCCG
>CALESS010000017.1 GCA_937907495.1 uncultured Anaerolineaceae bacterium | reverse complement strand
ACAACCTGGGGCAGGAAGAAACACAGCGGGAAACCGGCCGCAGCCTGGAGAGAGTCGGCGAGCGGCTGCGAATTTTGGAGGAAACTTCCCAGCAGGTACGGGATTCGATTGCGCTCGCGACCGAAGAAACCCGCAAACGCCTGCAGGCTTTGATGGAACTCTCTGGCGAGTGGGTGGAAGATCATAACCAGAACCATAACCAGAGCCGGACAATCTCCTAAAGGATCATGATGCGAGTTATTGGTACCGCGGGGCATGTGGATCATGGGAAATCAACCTTGGTGGCAGCCCTGACGGGGATTCACCCGGACCGCCTGAAGGAAGAACAGCAACGTGAGATGACCATCGAGCTGGGCTTTGCCTGGCTGAAATTGCCTGATGGGGAAGAGGTGGGGGTGGTGGACGTCCCCGGGCACCGCGATTTTATTGAGAATATGTTGGCCGGGGTAGGGGGGATTGATGCCGCACTGTTCGTGGTAGCCGCAGATGAAGGCGTAATGCCGCAAACCCGAGAACACCTGGCGATTTTGGATATTCTGCAGATTGAGAAGGGGGTCATCGTCCTGACCAAAGTGGACATGATTGATGACCCGGAGTGGCTGGACCTGGTGGAAATGGATGTCCGGCAGGCCTTTCAATTCACTTCCCTGGCGGAAGCGCCCATTCTGAGAGTCTCGGCCCGCAAGCGGCAAGGGCTGGAGGAGCTTAAGCAGGCGATTCAGCTTACCCTGGCTGATCTGCCGCCCCGGCCGGACCTGAACCGGCCGCGCTTGCCGATAGACCGGGTTTTCAGCCTGGCTGGTTTTGGCACCATCGTAACGGGCACCCTGATGGATGGCACATTAAAGCTGGGGGATGAAATTGAAATATTGCCAGGAAAAGTGCGGGGCCGGGTGCGGAATTTACAGACGCATAAGAAGAAGGAAGAAATGGCGGTTCCTGGCTCGCGCACGGCAGTCAACCTGGGTGGAGTGGACATGGAGCAGGTTCAGCGGGGGATGGTGGTGGCACACACAGGCAAGTACCAGCCCACCCAGCGGATAGACTGCCACTTCCGGCTGCTGGCAGATGCCAGCGGAGCGGTGCTGCATAACTCGGAGGTGAAATTCTTTATCGGGGCCGCCGAGGTGGTTGCCCGTCTGCGGCTGTTGGGTGTGGAACAGCTTAACCCGGGGGACGAAGGCTGGCTGCAATTGGAGATGAAGACGCCCGTGGTGGCGGTGCGGGGGGATCGCTATATTCTCCGCCGGCCCTCTCCGGGTGAGACGCTGGGTGGTGGGGTGGTGGTGGATGCCCAACCCGCAAAACGCCACAAACGCTTTGACCCGGCTGTTTTGACCAAGTTGGAAGCCTACAAAGGCGGCTCGCCTCACGATTTGTTGCTGCAAGCCAGCCTGGCGCTGGGGCCTGCCAGCCTGCGTGACCTGGTTAACCGGGCGCGGCTCGGGGCCGAGGCGAGGGAAACAATTGAGGAATTAATCCAGGGGGGTGAATGGTTGATGCTGGAGAAGGGTACGCCGACAGCTGACGGAGATTTGTTGGTTATCCAACGCGGTCAGTGGGATGCAGTCACGGCACGCGCCCTGGCGGAAGTGCAAGCCTATCACCGGAATTACCCGCTGCGCCGTGGAATCCCACGCGAGGAATTGAAGAGCCGCTTGAAGGCTGCTTCCCGCTTTTTCCAGGCGGCATTGCGCGCCTGGCAGGAGGCCGGGGTGCTGGCAGAAGCTGGAAACCTGGTGCGCCTGGCAGATTTCCAGCCAACTTTTACTGCCGCTCAACAGGCCGCCATACAGGGATTGTTGGAGAAATTTGCGGCCGCGCCTTACGCCCCGCCGACGATTAAAGAAGGCATTGAACTCCTTGGCGAGGATGTGTTCACCGCCCTCACGGAGCGGGGGGACCTGGTACCGGTTTCGGCGGAGGTCGTTTTCCGCCGGGAGGATTATGAGCGGTTGATCGAGGGTGTGAAACAACAGATTGAGAAAACGGGCGGCCTGACGGCTGCAGAATTCCGTGACCTGTACCAGACCAGCCGCCGCTACGCTCTGGCATTCCTGGAACATTTGGATGCCCTGGGGGTGACCGTACGGGATGGGGATATACGGCGATTGAGACCCGGGCGAAAATAACCATCCTGGGGAGAATTAACCCAGCCGGCTGCCTTTGGCCGTGCCGGAAGGCCCGGGGAGGCTGGCTGAAAGGCTGACGACCGATCTGGAGAATACCCCGGGCGCATCTCTCCCTGTGAGAGGCTCAACACCGGCGCGTGTGAGCGGAAACCAACCCCGGTTGTGAGAAACAGCAGGCTTGCTCGGGCGGGTGCAGGAGTGTCAGCTTAAAGCCGGGTCGTGGTATATGCCCGGCAGGGATGGGGGAGGGGTGAAGCTGGAATTGGGTAATTGCGGCGGAAATTTTGCGAATCCCTCTGGACAAATGGGGGGCTTTCGAGTAAAATTCTTCTTCGCATGTAATCGAATTGGAACAAAAGGTTTGGAGGAAGAAGTTGGCAAACATTAAATCTGCAATCAAGCGTAATAAGCAAAACGAAAAGAAGCGGATCAACAACCGTGTATTCCGCTCCCGTACCCGCACCTACATCGCCAAAGCCCAGGAAGCGATTACCACTGGGGACGCAGTTCAATCCGCGGAAGCGGTGCGTGTGGCCGTCAGCGAACTGGACAAGGCTGCGGAAAAGGGTGTTTTGCACGCCAATAATGCTGCCCGCCGCAAGAGCCGCTTGATGAAGCGTCTTGCTGCCATGACCAAGTAAGAAAACCGGCCGGCAGCCCCGGATTTTATTCGAGTCGTTGAGCGGGAGATTCATCTCCCGCTTTTGCATTCATGTTTAGCGAAAGGAAAGCAAGTGGCGATTTCAGGCCGGATGGCCTGTACGCTATGTTATAATCCTTTCGGTATTTGCTCCTTCTCCCAGGCAGGCAGAAATGTTTGAACGCGAACAACAAGCAATTGAAGCAAAGATCCGGCAATTTTGTGTAGAAAATCATTTGCCGGAGGTCAATATTACCTGGACGGGAATACCCTTTAGTGGAGAATGGGGAATATCCACTTCCTTCTTTCAACTGGCAGCGGCAGAAGCGAAAAGCGGCAAGAAAATTGTGGTACCGCAGCGGGCGGCTGAACTGGCAGAGATGGTGTGCCAGGCATTGGGGAAGCCCGAGGGGTTTGAACGGCTGGAAGCCGTTAAGGGGTATTTGAATTGTTACTTTTCCACGGGTGAGTTTTCACAGCGGGTGCTTACCGCGGTTTTGGAACAAGGGGATGAATTTGGTTGTTCCCCGCGCCGGGGGGAGCGGGTGATGGTGGAGTTTTCCCAACCGAACACACACAAGGCTTTTCATGTTGGGCACTTGCGCAGTGCCATTTTGGGCGATGTGTTGTGCCGGTTGTATGATTGTGCAGGGTATGATGTGGTGCGCGCCAACTATCCGGGGGATATCGGATTGCACGTCATCAAGTGGCTGTGGAATTACATGACGTTTCACCGCGGCGAGCAGCCACCTGCCCAGGGCCGCACCCGCTGGATGGGGGATCTTTACAGCGAGGCAACCAAACGCCTGGAAGACGACCCGGAATTGGAGAGCGAGATTCGCCTGGTTTATTCCCGCTGGGACCGGCAGGACCCGGAAGTGGTGGGCCTGTGGAAAGAAACCCGGCAATGGTCATTGGATGGCTTCGATGAGATGTATGAGACGCTGGGAATTCGTTTTGACCGCTATTACTTCAACAGCCAGGCGGAGCAACCCGGCAAAGCCCTGGTCAACGAGTTAATTGCAGGCGGGATTGCCAAAGACGAACGACCGGATGGCCCAGTTTTCATCCACCTGGATGAATTGATGGGCAATAAAGATGAGAAATACCGCGTGCTGGTGGTGCTACGTTCGGATGGGACGGCTCTGTATGCCACCGAAGACCTGGCCCTGGCCGGGATTAAATTTGCCGATTACCCGGACCTGGTGAAGTGCCTGTACGTGGTGGATGTGCGCCAATCATTGCACTTTCAACAAATCTTCAAAGTGCTGGAGCTGATGGGCAAGCCATTTGCGGGGAAACTTCAACATGTTCCGTACGAACTGGTGAGCTTGCCAGGGAGTGTGGCGATGTCTTCCCGGGAGGGGACGGTGGTATTACTGGAGGATTTGATCCGGGAAGCCACCCAACGGGCGATGGAGATCGTGGAAAGCAAGAACCCGGAGCTGGCGGCGGAGAAAAAGCAGGAAATTGCGCAGGCCGTGGCGATTGGCGGCATCAAATACCCGATGCTGTCGCGGGATAACACCAAGATCGTAACCTTTGACTGGCAGAGCGCGTTGGATATCAATGGGCAGGCAGCGCCATATATCCAATATGCGCATGTGCGGGCGAGCAGTATTTTGCGTAAGGTAAAGGACGAAGTTCCAGCAGAACGGCCGGTGGATTTTGAATTGACCAAAGCCGAGATAACCCTGGTGGACTTGATTGCTCGAATCCCGGGTGAAGTGCAAAAAGCAGCTACGGACCACCGCCCGCTGTTGATTGCCAACCTGGCATTTGATTTAGCGCAGGCTTTCAATGAT
>CALESS010000016.1 GCA_937907495.1 uncultured Anaerolineaceae bacterium | reverse complement strand
GTATCGCTTTCAAGGTTCATCGGTGCAAGGCGCACCAGTTTTCCTGTGTAAATATTTGCGCTCATCTCACCGCCTCCAATTCGACTTCAACCCATTCATCTCTCAACAGACCGAAAATCAAGCGGTCCCAGAGCTGCCCGTTGCGAAAACAATACTCGCGCTGGCGCACTTCTTCGGTGAAGCCGGCCTGGCGGAATAACGCAACCAGCTGCTGATCGTATTCCGGGGTGTGAACCGAGGTTCGGTAAAGGTTCAACTCGCTAAAAATGTAGCGCAAAATCATTTGCATGGCAGAAGCGCCATAGCGCTCCAGCATGGGCCGCTCGCCAAAATTTAACTGCAAGCGGCAAAACCCACTGGGCCATGAGACGTGTGGTAGATGCACAAAACCGATCAAGGTTTCATCCAGGAGCCGAACAGCGAAATGGAATTCATTTCTCTTCTCATCTGAATCTTTGAGCATCTTCTCCTGCAGCTTCTTCACCTCATGCACCAGCAAGGGCCGGCCATAAGATTGCCGCAGGCTTTCTGCATAGTCCAGGTTCAACGTCCAACTGGCTTCCACGATCGCATCCGTCTCCGGATTGATGGCCGTCAGGCGCACGTTGGGGCCTTCAAACAGCGGCTTATTCAACATGATCTTCCTCCTCATCCTTATCCTTGAGCTTTTTACCGGTCAGCTCCAGGAAAACATCTTCCAATGTTGCTTCCACCCCTTCTTTGGGCGGAATTCGTTTCTTTAATTCGGTTGGAGTATCCAGCGCCACCACCTTGCCGCTATCCATAATGGCAATCCGGTCGCACAAAGATTCGGCCTCCAACATATCGTGCGTGGTCAGGATCATTGTCGTCCCGTAATCCCGCCGCAGCTCTTGCACCACGGCCTGCACCTCGCGCTTGGAGCGGGGATCCAACCCGGTGGTGGGTTCATCCAGCAACAGCACCCTGGGCTTGGAGAGCAGTGCCCGGGCGATCGCCACTTTCTGCTGCATCCCGCGGCTCATCTCTTCCATCGGGTTGTAGATGGCCCGTTTCTCCAGCCCCAGCCGGGTGAGGATCTCCACCACCTGCTTGCGGGTCTGGCTGCCATCCAGGCCATACAAACGTGCCCCGTACATCAAGTTCTCCATGGGGGAGAGCTTCTTGAAGAATGAAGCCTCCACCGAAACCCGATTGATCAATCCCTGTACTTGCATCGCCTGGCGCACCACATCAAATCCAAATACGCGCACCTGCCCGCTATCCGGCAGCAAGAGGGTGGAAACCAGGCGGATGAGGGTGGATTTCCCGCCGCCATTCGGCCCCAGCACACCAAAGATCTCGCCTTCCAGCACATCAAAGGTCACATGATCCACGGCGACTGTAAAGCGTTTGCCGGTTTCTGACACGGCTTTGAGTGGGGCTGCCCGGCTGGCGGGGTCATGCCCATTGCCGTTGCCATTACCATTTCCATTTCCGTTGTTCGTGCTCCCAGCAGAAGCTGCATTCAACTTCAACATCCGCTTCCAGAATGGTTCGCCCGGTTTGCCGAACTTCTTACTCACATCTTCTACACTGATTGCGATCGTCATTGTATTTACTTCCTTTCATGCAAACAAAAAGGCCACGGGTCTGAGCTGCACCCGTGACCTGGCCTGGAGGTTGAACAAAAAAAGCCACGGATGCTGGAGCGTCCGTGGCTGGCTATCCTGAGAAGCTTCAGGTTACCTGGCGACAGGCACACTCCAAGAAGGAACGACGGCCAAACCACCCAAATCGAAGCGGGTGGAGAACGTGTTCAGGAGATTGTTGCTGAGGTTAATCATTCGCCGTCATCCTTTCTTTAGAATATGCCGCAATTGCCAGCCTGGATATATTATCAAAGCCCCCCCGGTTTTGTCAAGGTTTAGTTAACCTGAATCTCATCCAGTTTTGGACTATTTTTTATCTAGTCCAATCCAATAAAAAGGGCTGCGCCGAGGCGCAGCCCATCCGAATTTCAGCCAGTGAGGACTATTCCTTCTCGTAGGGTTCACCGTCTGCCGCCGGCATCTGACCGCGGCCGACCACACCCGCCAGCACGATGATTGTCGCCAGGTAAGGCGCCATGCCGAGGAACTCACTCGGCAGCGGCACCTGCAAGAGGGAAGCCTTGACCGAGAGCGAGTCAAAGAAGCCAAATAGCATCCCCGCGCCCATGGAGCCGATTGGGTTCCAGTTGCCGAAGATCATGGCCGCCAGGCCGATAAAGCCGCGCCCGGCTGTCATCACCTCGTCAAACCTCCCGGATGACCCAAGCGAGAAGTAGGTTCCGGCAAAGCCCGCCATCATCCCACCCAGGATCACTGCCATATACCGGGTGCGAAAAACGTTGATGCCCAGGGTGTCAGCCGCTTTGGGGTGCTCACCCACCGAGCGCAACCGCAACCCCCAGCGGGTTTTGTAAAGCAGGAAGGTCAGCAGTGCCACAAAGAAGATCATCGCAAACACATACATGTTGTGCGAAAACAGGATGGGCCCAATGAAAGGAATTCTCGAAAGGAGCGGCACCTGGATCTGCGGGAACATGCCAGGCTCGTTGAGATATTGGAATTGTGTTTTCTGGATGTACTTGGAGGACAGGTAAGAGGTGATGCCCGTGGCAAAGATGTTGATCACCGTACCGGAGATGATCTGATTGATTTTGTATTTAATCGAGAGCACCCCATGGATCACGCCCATCACGCCGCCTGCCAACACCCCGGCCAGCAGCCCAACCCACAGGTTGTGCGCCAGGCTGGCGAAAACCGTGCTGACAAAGGCCGCCGTCAACATCATGCCTTCAATTGCAATGTTGACCACGCCCGCCCGCTCACACAAGATGCCGGACAAGGCCCCCAGGGTCAGCGGCACGGAGCGCACCACCATCACCCGCAGCAGCCCGGCCAGGTTGGTCTGCCCGCCGGCTGTCGCCCAGGATAAAAAGCCAAAAATAAACAGCCCCGCCACCAGGGCCAGCACACCATTGGTGTACTTGCCAAACCCACGGATGATTTGGTAAGCCCCGGCCAGGGTTAACATACCCGCAATAATATTGAGGTAGACACTGGTGGTGAAAACCCAGTCTGGCGCCAGCGCAGTAGAACCGCCCGGGGTCATCACATATTTTGTCACCGCACCGGGGGCCAGGTTGGCTGAAAAGACCAGCCAGATGAAAGCAGCGGCAGCCAGGAAGACAACACCCATGATGATCCGCCGGTTGCGTGCCCGGTTGCGGATCCCTTTGCCAACTGTTTTTCCATTGGTTTCGATTGCTGTATTCATGTGGTCTACCCTTTCCA
This sequence comes from uncultured Anaerolineaceae bacterium, assembly GCA_937907495.1. Classification (GTDB taxonomy): domain Bacteria; phylum Chloroflexota; class Anaerolineae; order Anaerolineales; family Anaerolineaceae; genus CALESS01. Next base: position 6,844 of record CALESS010000016.1, on the reverse strand, counting down.
ACTGCGCAGTGAGACGAGATCTTCTGCATGTTTGGGCGCTTTCAGCCGATAGATGGTGCGAATAATGGCTGGCGCCGCAATAAATGCCAGGATCAACGCCTGCAAAATCGAGACGATGTCAATCGGTACACCAACTGCCAGTTGCATCGAACGCGCCCCATTCCGCAGGAAGCCAAACAAGAGTGAGGAAAGGATCACCCCAAATGGATGGCTCTTCCCCAGCAATGCCAGGGCGATACTGTCAAACCCGTAACCGCTGGAGAAAGCTGGAATGAGCCGATGATTGAGCCCCAACACCTCATTGGCGCCCGCCAGGCCAGCCAGTGCGCCGGATAAAACCATTGCCAGTACGGTGCTGACGGTGATCTTGATCCCGGCATAGCGCGCCGCATTCGGGTTCGAGCCTACCATGCGCATCTCAAAGCCCCAGGTGGTCTTGAATAAGAGCAGGTAAACCAGCACCGCCATCAGGATCGCCACAAAAAAGCCGATGTGGAAACGGATCGGTTGCTCGAACAACTTCGGCAGTTCAGCCGAGGGCAAAATCCAGGGCGTCTTGGGGGTATATTCGTTTGGATCCGCCATCGGGCCTTTTAACAGCCAGTCGCTCAAGCGGAAGGCAATGTAATTCATCATGATTGTGGTGATCACCTCGTGCGCGCCGGTTTTCGCCTTCAAGAACCCGGGCACAAAGCCCCAGATCGCCCCTCCCAACGCCCCGAAGAATAAGGCAACAGGAATATGGATGATGGGCGGCAGACCCTGGATGGCATAACCAGCCCACACGCCGGTGATGGCGCCCATGAAGATCTGGCCTTCCGCACCGATGTTGAAAAGACCCACCCGAAAGCCCAAAGCCACCGCCAGGCCCGCAAAAATCAGGGGGGTGGTTTGCACCAGGCTCTCAAAAAACGGGTTGATAGCCCGGCGGATCGCCAACGGATCCCCACTGGCAAAAGCTTCCTTGATTTTTTCCGGGTTGCCAATGGCGCCAGTAAATAAAGCCACGTAGGTGTTCCAGGCGGTTACGAATGCTTCTTTTAAGCCGCCCCAAAAGGAGATCTTGAAGGCTGCATAAACCTCTGCGGTGGTGATCGCCACCAGCACCCCGCCCAGGATCACCCCGGTGATGATCGCCAGGAAGATGACCAGCGCATTGCTGCGCGATAACTCTTCCAGGAAGATCGAAAAACCACTTTTCTTGGTCGTAGGAGTTGTATCCGTAGTCATATCGATTCCTTTACCCGGCAGAAACCTGGTCTGGTGTAGCAGGTGACTTGTTACCTTCTTCGCTGCCGGCGGTGATGCCTGCCATCAGCAAGCCCAGTGCAGCTTTGCTGGTGGTTTTGGCATCCACAATCGCCAGGATCTTGCCGCGATAAATCACCGCAATGCGGTCTGAAAGCTGCATCACTTCATCCAGTTCGGTGGAGACTAACAAAATTGCGCAGCCTTCATCCCGTTTATTAATTAGCTGCTTGTGGATGTATTCAATGGAGCCTACATCCAGCCCGCGGGTCGGTTGAGAGGCAATCAACAATTTGATCGGCCGGGAAAATTCCCGCGCCACAATCACTTTTTGCTGGTTGCCGCCGGAAAGCGAACTTGCCGGGGTGAAAACACTCGGTGTGCGGACATCAAATTTTTGCACCAGTTCCTTTGCGTTCCGCACAATTTCCTTCTGCTGCATCCAGGCATAGCGGGAGAACGGCGGAAGATAATAGGTGTTCAATACCAGGTTATCGGAGATTGGAAAGCTGAGCGTGAGGCCGTCTTTTTGCCGATCTTCCGGGATGTGCGCGGTGCCCAGCTCGGTCACCTTGCGGGGGGAAGCGTGGGTAATATCTTCACCGTTCAGCCGCACCTCTCCATCAATCGGGTTGAGCAAACCCGTCAAAGCCCTCACCAGCTCGGTTTGTCCATTGCCCTGCACCCCTGCGAACCCCAGGACTTCGCCGGAGCGCACATCAAAGGAGATCCCATCCACTGCCACTGCCCCGCGCGGATCCAGAACGGTCAAATCTTTCACCGAGAGCACCACCTCACCCGCTTTTTGCTCTTCTTTATCCACTTCCAGCCGAACATCGCGGCCGACCATCATTGTAGCCAGGTCGTTCATATCGGATTCTTGGGGCGTAGTGGTTCCAATAACCTTGCCGCCGCGAATTACAGTGATCCGATCGGCGATTTCCAACACTTCCCCCAGCTTGTGGGTGATGAAGATGATGGACTTGCCCTGGCTGATCAGGGTGTGCATGATTTTGAACAATTCATCCACTTCCTGCGGGGTCAAAACAGCAGTCGGTTCATCCATGATCAGGATATCCGCTTCCCGGAAGAGCAGCTTGATGATCTCCACCCGTTGCTGCAAACCCACTGGCAAATCTTTGATAAACGCGTTGGGGTCAATATTCAACTTATAGGTGTCGGAAATTTCGCGAATTCTTTTCGCCGCCCGCTCCCGGTCCAGCACGCCGCCATATTTTGTATACTCCTCCCCCAGCATCACATTATCGGTGACGGAAAAAACCGGAACCAGCATAAAATGCTGATGCACCATACCCACCCCGCCTTTGATGGCATCAATCGGCGAATGGATGATTTTCTTCTCACCATTGATGAATATTTCACCCTCATCCGGGCGATACAGGCCATACAAAATATTCATCAAGGTGGTTTTCCCTGCTCCGTTTTCACCCAGCAGGGCATGGATCTCGCCTTGTTCAACGGTCAGGTCAATATGATCGTTCGCCAAAACACCCGGAAATCTTTTGGTGATACCGCGCAGTTCTAGGGCTGAAGCCATTTGTCCCTCTTTGATTCTATAATTTCGGTTGGAATTTCGACCTATTGTATCATAAGTTAATTTTACACTTAATATCCAGCGGGAGGGATGAAGATTAATAAATTCGGGGGTTACCGCCGGAACCAGGCAGAAGGGGACGAAATTCGATTCTTTGGTTCTTCAAGTCGAGGTGTTTCCTCGCAACTTTTGGGTACTTATTTTCCAGATCAAAAAATTATTTAATTAGAGCCAGGTATTACCCTGGCTCTAATGTTTTACCTATTCGATTAGATTCTAGCGAACCGGCATCGTGGGGATCGTTCCGTCAATGATACCAGCGATCAAACCTTCAATTTCGGCTTTCAGATCGGCGGGAACTTTATCGCCCATGGCGGAGCCGTAGGCCAGGCCTACGCCTTCATTTTCGAGGGTCAGTTGATAAACCGTACCGCCCTCAAACATGCCATCCACAACCTGCTTCACCGAGTCGAAGACGAAGACGTCAATCTTCTTCAGGGCGCTGCCCAGGATGAAGTCGGCCTTATCGGGGTTGGCAACCGACCAGTCGTTATCCACGCCGATCAGCATACCCGTTCCGCGTTCTTGCATCACAGCCAGCGTGCCAAGGCCCACAGGACCGGCAACCGGCATGATGATGTCAGCGCCTTCATCGAGGAGCTGTTCGCCCAGGGCGCGGCCGTCATCCAGGCTTTCAAAGTTACCGACTTCCAGGCCTTTACCCGCAACCGGATCCCAGCCCAGCAGTTCCACCTTGGTGCCATGAACTTCGTTGTACTTGGCGATACCCATCGCATACCCATCCATGAAGGCCTGGGTGGCGGGGAAGAGGATACCCACATAAGTACCAACTTTGCCAGTCTTGGTCATGCCGGCGGCCAGATAGCCCGCCAGGAAGGTGGCCTGATCAATCTTGGATTCGTTGTTGCGCACATTTGCCTGGGGCAGGTAGTTCACATCCACGATGGCGAACTTCTGCTCCGGGTTGGCATCCGCAGCGGCGCCCGTGGCATCTGCCAGCAGGAAGCCCACCGGGATGATCAGGTCGCAGCCAGCTTCCACGAAGGAGTTGATGTTCACTTCGTAGTCAGAGGCCTGCTGGGATTCCAGGTACTGGATTTCCACACCCAATTCGGCTTTGGCGCGTTCGAGACCCGCCCAGCCAGTGGCGTTGAAGGATTTGTCGTCAATACCGCCGACATCGGTCACTTCACAGGCTTTGAAGACCTTGGCGGGCATGGCAGAGGGCAGGGTGGGGATAGATCCGTCAATAATGCCGGGGATCAAACCATCCACTTCGGCTTTCAGATCGGCGGGAACTTTATCGCCCATAGCGGCACCGTAGGCCAGGCCTACGCCTTCATTTTCGAGGGTCAGTTGATAAACCGTACCACCCTCAAACTTGCCTTCCACAACCTGCTTCACCGAGTCGAAGACGAAGACGTCAATTTTCTTCAGGGCGCTCGCCAGGATGAAATCAGCCTTATCGGGATTGGCAACCGACCAGTCGTTATCCACGCCGATCAGCATACCCGTTCCGCGTTCTTGCATCACAGCCAGCGTGCCAAGGCCCACAGGACCGGCAACCGGCATGATGATGTCAGCGCCTTCATCGAGGAGCTGTTCGCCCAGGGCGCGGCCGTCATCCAGGCTTTCAAAGTTACCGACTTCCAGGCCTTTACCCGCAACCGGATCCCAGCCCAGCAGTTCCACCTTGGTGCCATGAACTTCGTTGTACTTGGCGATACCCATCGCATACCCATCCATGAAGGCCTGGGTGGCGGGGAAGAGGATACCCACATAAGTACCAACTTTGCCAGTCTTGGTCATGCCGGCGGCCAGATAGCCCGCCAGGAAGGTGGCCTGATCAATCTTGGATTCGTTGTTGCGCACATTTGCCTGGGGCAGGTAGTTCACATCCACGATGGCGAACTTCTGCTCCGGGTTGGCATCCGCAGCGGCGCCCGTGGCATCTGCCAGCAGGAAGCCCACCGGGATGATCAGGTCGCAGCCAGCTTCCACGAAGGAGTTGATGTTCACTTCGTAGTCAGAGGCCTGCTGGGATTCCAGGTACTGGATTTCCACACCCAATTCGGCTTTGGCGCGTTCGAGACCCGCCCAGCCAGTGGCGTTGAAGGACTTGTCGTCAATACCACCGACATCGGTCACTTCACAGGCTTTGAAGACTTTGGCCGGGGGCATGGTGGGCTGATCCACCGGCGGAGTCGTGGGTTCAGCCGTGGGCGTGGGTTTGCACGCGGCAAGAACCATGGAGAACAACAACACAATAGCCATCACAACATATAGTTTGCGCTTCATGCTTTCTCCTCCTTAGAGAGAACAAAAGGTTTTGATCGGAAGGGAATGCTTTTTTTCTTCCGAACCCGTCCTATTAGTATATAACTGGAAACCTAAATAGGCAAGATATTGAATCTCACTATTTTTTGATTATTTTCTTAAAGGTAGGAATAATTATCTTTGAGCTTGCGGTACCTCCACTCTTTCTCCAGGGGTTACCCGGGCCAGCGAATGATCAACCGACCGATTTATCCCGGGGAATTTTCACGCGCTTAGGTGGCCGCCTCGGCCAGGGTTTCTGTCTGTGGCGGGCGTTCTTTCACCCGGCTCATGGTGTACCACGCGCAGACCATAAAGATCGCTGCGAAAACGAGGAGGTAGCGATATTGGTTCCCCAATGATTGCACCAGCAGACCGCCCAATACCGGGCCAACCACGGCCGCCGTCTGGGAGAAGAAGTAATACAGCCCGGTCGCTGCGCCAATGGATTGCTTCTTGCCATGGTCATAGACCATCGGCAGGCTGTTGACATTGATGTTCGCCCAGAAGAAGCCCGTCAGGACGAGGAAAATAACAAAGGATACTTGCCCTTTCACCAGGAAGAAAGCCGCCGGGAAGATCAGGATCAAGCCGGTGAGGCCAAAGAGGATGGTCTTTCGGCGGCCGATTTTGCCCGCCAGCAGCCCGCCCGGGATGGCAAAGATCATAAACGAGATGTTGACAGCCGAGGCCAGGATGGACGATGTGCCCGGTGGAATGTTGAGTTGGAAGTAGGCAAACGAGGAGAGGCCAGTCTCCAGGGCGTTGAAGCCAATGAACCAGAACAGAATCGAAAACAGGATGTAGAGGCCGCTTTTATCCTGGCTGGCAATCAGTCCCTTGAGGTTTTGGAAGGTGCTGGTCTTCTCCTGTTGCTCAGTCTCCAGGTTGCGCGGTTCCTTTACCAACAATAAGCAGACAGTCAGGGCTACCACCATTGCCACTGCGCCACCCACAAAAGGCGCCTCGCGGCCGAAGCTCTTGAACAACAAACCTCCGCCAAAGTAGGCAATCAGGCCGCCCACCCCGCCCATCAAGTTGATCACCCCATTCGCCTTGGAACGGTCGGCGGGGATGAACAAATCTCCCAGCCAGGAGATGGTGGGAGAGCGGAAGATCGCCATACCAAAGTTGGTGATGAGAATAAAGACCATGATAGCCAGGATGGATTGCGCCACCGGTAGCAAGAGGAAACCCACGATGGCTATCGGCGCGCCGATCAGGATGTACATTTTTCGCCGGCCAAAGCGATTCCAGGTGCGGTCGCTTTTTGCGCCCACCCAGGGCTGGATGAAGATATTGATCAGGTTATCCCAGGTCATGATGAACATCGCGAGGGCCGGGGCCAGCCCCAGGCCGCCGCCGGGGAGGTCGGGCAGGGTGCGGCCTTCGGCAGCCAACTGGGCCACAAACTCCGGGTTGCCATGCTGCAGGAATAGCGGCACATACTGGTTAAAAATCGGCCAGATAATGCTGATGCCAAGAAAACCAAAGCCAATCAGGAACGTTCTTCCCCAGGGGAATTTATGCATGCTCATTGCGGTCTCCTTATTTTGCCAGATTGTCATTGCGAACCGCCGTAGGCGGTGAACCGACTGAGAGGGAGCCTGCTACGCTATGTAAAAATTCTTTTTTTCTTGCGAACAGATTCGAGAAATTTCCCTTGAAGCAAGATCGTTCCTTCATTATTAAGTGATTCAGTGG
>CALESS010000015.1 GCA_937907495.1 uncultured Anaerolineaceae bacterium | reverse complement strand
TCCATTGGTCCCGCATTTCCCTGAACAACATCTGGGATACGGTGTGGGTCCCGTTGATGCTGGGCCCCTTCCTCTGGGGCTGGCGCCGGCACTGGAGCGGCGGGGCTGCCATGAGCGGGCTGGCGGTTGGTCTCTCGCAATACTTCTACGCCGGCAGCAAGGTGGGGCTGATTTTACTGGCGCTCCTGGTGCTGGGGATGTGGAAGGAGGCCCGCCAGGAGCCTGCCCGCTGGGCGGTTTACCTGGGCAAGTTGGGCCTGGTGGCGCTCTGCGTGGCTGCTCCGATGGCTGCTTTTGCCCTGCACGACCCGGTGGCTTACTCCCTGCGCACCCAGGTTGTCATGGGTTGGTCAACCGAAGCCATCCGCATTGTGATGGGAACGGATGCCAACCTGTGGCAATATTTCTGGCACCAATTCCGCGGCTCATTTGGGGCGTATTTTGTCTATCCGGATGACACCGGATTCTACCGCCCGGGCGTGCCGCTGGTCTTTGGCCCGGCGGCGATCCTCTTTGGGGCGGGGGTGCTGTGGGCAGGGCTGAAAAAACTCTGGCTGCCCGTGGCGTGGGTCATCCTGACCGCCATCTTTGGCGGTTTTCTGCTCAGCGGCACCACCGGCAGCAGTCATTTTGTGGTCTCCATCCCCGCCATTTGCTGGCTGATTGCCCTGCCACTCAACTACCTGGCCCAGCACAAGCACCCGCGACTGGCCTGGCTGCTGCTGGGGCTTTTGATGCTGGTGGATCTCGGTTTTTACTTTATTTCCTATGCTGCTCTGCCCTCTGGCGACCTGGTCAATCCCTTCCCGCCCTTCCCCTAAAAAACAAGAATAGTGCGAAGAGAGGTACCCATCGGTTGCGGTGCGGGGATATGCCATCCCCGGCGCTTGATTAGGTTGGGAAAGATCATCCCCCGCTCGTTTCCGGGTTTGCCAGAATTTCCATCACCAGCCGGATGGCGCGCAACTGCGTCTCCAACCCCAGGCTGGGCTGGCTGACCGCCCGCAGGGCAACCTGCTCTGGCAAGGATGGCAGGTGAATGAACCCGGCTGGAATCTGCCGGTCTTGCCGGGCGAGCGCATCCATCAGGGTGTAGAAAACCTGGTTGCACAGGTAAGCCCCGGCGGTCAGGGAAAGCTCACACGGGATGCCCGCCGCCAGCAATGCACTTTGCAGGGGGCGCAGCGGCAGCGTGGAGAAATAGGCTGCCGGGCCGTCTGCCCGCACGGGCTGATCGGTGTGGGTGGTGCCGCGGTTATCGGGGATGCGGTAATCCAACAGGTTGAGCGCCACCCGCTCCAGCGAGATAACCGCCCGCCCGGCCTCCCCCAGGCAGACCACGGCTTGTGGGGGGTGAATCTGCAGCGCCTGGAGCAGGGCAGGCGGGGCCTGGCTGCCATCCACCGGCAAGATCAGGGTCACCAAATCCATTCCGGGCGGGGGTGCGGCTTGCAAGGCCTTCACCACCTGCTCGGAGGGGTTGAGCGGGCTGCCGCCAAAAGGTTCAAAACCGGTCAGGAGGATTTTCATGGGGGCCTTCTTTATAATGCTTGCGGAGCTATCGGAACAAACCTGAAGCCAGGGAGGGGCGTGGGGAAATCTCTTTGGAGGGGGTGGATGGATACAGTTCCAGGAACCCCTTTGCATCATTATACCCTGCGGCTTGGGGAATGAGTGAACGGGTCAGGTAATTTTCTCCTGGCGTAAAAAGCACCCCGCCGGCCTGTGACCTGCGGGGTGCTTTTGTGCAACGTGGGGGAACCCCCCGGTTTGATTACATCTTAATATACTCTTCCATGGCGGCAATCAGGTTCTCGATGTCGCTCAGTTGTGTCTCGCCCATCGTCGCCACCCGGAAGGTCTTATCCTTCCACTCGCCGTAGCCATTGGCGATACGCATACCGCGCGTCGTCAGGAATTTATTGAGGGCGGAGATATCCCAGTTTTTGCTGTTCTGGCAGGTGGAAACGGTCAGGGAGCGGTAGGCCGGGGCAGCCATGACCGGCATGCCGTTGGCTTCGGCCCAGCTTTGGAAGCGCTGAGCCATTGCGGCATGGCGGGCAAAGCGGTTCTCCAGACCTTCCGCCAGAATGCGGTCCAATTGCACATCCAGCGCATAAATCAGGGGCATGACGGGCGTCATGGGGGTGGAATCTTTGAGGCGGTGCTTTTCGAGCAGCACAAAGTCAAAGTACCAGCCGCGGAAGGGAACCGTCTCAGCTTTCTTCATCGCCCGGTCGGATACCGCACCCAGCGCAAGCCCCGGCGGCAAGGCCAGGCACTTCTGCGAAGAGGTCATCAGGAAATCAATGCCCAGGGCATCCATCTCAATCTTGACCCCGCTGAGGGAGGAGACTGCATCCACCAGGATCATCGTATCCGGGCTGACCTGCTGCACCACCTCACACAATTCCTTCAACGGGTTCATCACGCCGGTGGAGGTTTCGTTGTGGACGATGGTCACCGCTTCGTAGAACTTGACTTTGAGTGCATCGGCCAGCATCTCCGGGGTGATGGCTTCGCCAAAGGGCACACTCAGCTTGTCGGTATCTTTGCCATTGGCCACTGCCACATCATACCAGCGCTTGGAAAAGGCGCCGTTGATGCAGGCCAGCACGGTGGAAGCCGCCAGGTTGCGAACGCCGGCTTCCTGCATGCCAGAGCCGGAGTGCGTACCCTGGAAAATGCGATATTGGGTGTAGAACAATTGCTTGGCTTTTTCTTCCGTGCGCCGGAAAATCGCTTCAAAATCCTTGCTGCGATGCGGCATCATCGGTTTCGCCTGGGCCGCCAGAACTTCGGGGGCCACATCCACCGGACCAGGAACAAACATGGGCGCCATACATTACTCCTTGGAAAATTACCTGAAGTTGGTTAGGTGAAGCACACAACCCGCACGGGTTGCGGAAATCCCCTGATATTACCGCAGGAAGAAGCTGATGATGACCAGGATACCGATAAAGGCTCCCGCCAGGATGCCGGTATTTTTCAGATCCCGGATAATTTCCGAATAATCCGGGTTGAACTCGGCGCTCAAAGAGGGGCGGGGGGTTCCGGCGGAGGTACGTTCGACGTGGGAACTGGGGTCAGAAACTTTGCGTTGACTTTTCTTGCTCATAGACTCTCCTAATATTTAATTGTCCTTGCAGCGGACAAAGATTCTCAATTCAAACTACTCCTGCAAAATAGCGGTCACCACAATGCGTTGTTTATCCACCAGGTAAGGATAACACGAAATCAGCGTTACCACCGGGTCAATGGTCGGGTCCAGTACCTCCACCGCCGTCGGCTGGACGATTTGCGTGCCCAGCACCACGTAGGTGTAGGAGCGTAACTGGGTGAAGATAACGATCTCGTCACCCTTCTTCAGCTTATCCAGGTGGCGGAAAACCTCCCCGAAAACGTCGTTGTGACCCGAAAGCACCAGGTTACCCTTCTGCCCCGGGTTGGCGGAGCCGATCATCTGGCCGACCACACCCTTGCGCAGTTGCTCATGACCATCGCCCATCACGATTGTCGCATCCAGGTTGAGAGCCGGGATCTTAATCGAGTAGGCTTGCTCCGGGCTGGGCGTGGGCACCGGCAGGCTTGCCAGCACGTTGACCAGTGGGCGCAAATGCTCCGGGATTTCTGCCATGTTAAACTCGGTTTCGCCCCGCGCATTGGGTGGCGTGTGCCCGGCGGGTAACACTACGGCTTTGATGGCCGGGGTGGGGGCCAGGGTGGGCTGGTTGAGGGCCGCCACCACCTCCTGGTTGAGGGTTTGCAGCAGGTTGAAGCCGTTGAGCAACACCACCAGCAGACCCACCACCGCTAGCACTTCCACCAGCAGCAACACCCGGTCCACCCAGGAACGCTGGCGGGGCCGGCGTTCACCCTCTTCCGGAGGAAGCGGGCTGCTGCGCAGGGAATCCAGCGGAACGCCGCGCACCTGGGGTTGCAGATTGACCACCCGCCCGGTACGCCGATAGTGAGACAGGCGCGCCTGCCGCGCCCCGCGCTCTTTTTCCACGAGCAATCGGCGCAGCTCTTCCACACTCAGGTCTTCAGCGCGTCTCTGGCGGGCCACAGGTTTTTTGGTAAGTGCTCTCCTGCTGACATTATACCTTTATATCCTGGCCTTGGACACGGATAAAAGCAACTTCGTTTTTAAGACATTCATTACTCTTTGCGTAAATCTTAAAAATCATCATTGCCATTTGTTAAGAATCAGGTATAATACGATTTATCGCTGTTCCTTACCCCCAACACACTATCCATCGCGATCCGGGGGGCGAGCGGGATCTGGAACGGCTGCAGCAAATTCAGATGGAACCCATCTGACCGGCAACCAAACCGGTTATTTTCATTATATTGAGTGAGGCATGAAGCCAAAAATTCTGCTGATTGAATCCAAGCGGGCGGAGCACGCGTCCTTTGCCACCGGCCTGATGAAGAAAGGTTTTCAGGTGGAAACGGTGTCCAATGGGGCAGCGGCTCAGGCGCGCCTGGCGGAGGAATTACCCCACCTGGTGCTGGTGGATGCCGCATCCATGCGCACCTCGGGCCGCCGAATTTGCCAGGCCATTCACAGCCAGGTGCCAGCCCTGCCGATCACCCTGGTATTGGGCAGCAAAATGCCCGATCAAGATAAATTTTCTGCAGAGGTGATCCTGGTGCAGCCCTTCACCTTGCAAAAATTGCTCAACCGCATCCGTCCGTTGCTGCCTGTGAAACCCGGCGATGTGCTGACCGCTGGCCCGCTCCAATTGGATGTGGAGCAGCGCATGGCCCGCCTGGAGAATCGCCAGGCCCGCCTGACACCCCGGCTGGTGATCTTGCTGCGCTGCCTGATGGAACATCCCGGCGAAGTGATAGGGCGCAAGGAGCTTTTCAGCCAGGTTTGGGAAACCGACTACACGGCTGATACCCGCACCCTGGATGTGCACATGAGTTGGCTGCGGGCAGCCCTGGAGGAAGACCCCCGCCATCCGGTGTATATTAAAACCGTGCGCGGCGTGGGCTATCGCCTGGATCTGGGGGGGTAAACCCCGCCAGTATGCCCGGCAACTTCTACAGAAACGGAATTCTCGGAGTGATCCAGCGAAATCCGTTTTTTTTGATTCGGCGGTTAAACCGGTGACCTGGCGAGAAGCGCTGCGCACGCAGAAAGCCGGGGTGGCACATCTTCAGATTGTTGGAAGATTTGAGGTAACGGATGCACGGCGCGGGAATTTGGGTTACAATCAGGGTAGATGGAGCAAGTGCTCTTTTATTGGCCCAAATGTAAATTGGAGGTAACAATGACAGAAGAACCGATGGCCCAAGAGAAAAAACCGACCCTGCAGGAAGCCCGCCAACATTTGAAAGCTGCCCGCAGCGCATGGAAGAAATCGCTGGAAGAGATGCTTCCCCCTGGCTACCGCGAACAGCGGCGGGCGGCGCGGCGCGAAATGCTGCTGGCTTTCCGCTCGATGCTGGATGCAGCCCTGGAAGAAGTGGATAAGAAAATCGGCTAGCGCGGCCGGGCGAACAACACCCACAGTAAGGCCAGGCCGGCGGCAGCCGCCGCGCCAATTGCCAGGCTCTCCGCCCCGGCGGTTTGTAATTGCACGGCTGCCAGCAGGAAGGCGGCAAAAATCACGGCTGCTGTCAGGCGCTGCACGCCAATTTGCAGGCGGGTGGTTTGCTCCGTCAGCTCCGGGGTTTGCATTTCCAATTTTCCCTGCTCCAACTTCAGGAGCAGGGTTTCTGCTTTTTTGGGCAGGCTGATTAACACCCGCACGAAATCCCCCGCTTCGGCGAGAATGGTTTTCCAATCCAGGCCGCCGGTTTCACCGGCCAATTTTTGGGCATAGGGGGCAATTCCCAGCCAGACGTTGAAATTTGCATCCAGCCCGGTGCACATGCCGGAGAGGATCCCCAGGCAGCGCACCAGCATCACCAGGTTATCCGGCACCTGGAAAGGCAGGTCGAAGATCAGATCGTTGAACTCTTGCACGAAGGCCATCGCCTGGGAGGGGTGCATCTTCATCAAGTCTGGAGCCGTTTTGCCCCACACCTGGTCAAAGACGCGGCCGGTGGCCTTTTCCAACTGGGCCAGGTCTGCGCCGGGCAGCAGAATTTCCAGCGTCTGGTAGGCGCCGATGATCCGTTTGGCGTCTTTCAACCCCACCCCGATTAAGATTTCGCGCAGACCGCTCAGGGTTTTGGGCGGCAATTCACCGGTCATGCCAAAATCCACAAACACCAGTTGCCAGGCGCGCCGGCCTTCGGGGGTGGTTTCATCCAGCGGATGGATGAACAGGTTGCCGGGGTGCGGGTCGGCATGGAAAAAGCGGTCTTCAAAAATCTGTTTCAGGTAGGTATCCAGCAGACGGGTGGCCACCTCGCTGCGTTCAATGCCGGCGGCGGTGATGGCCTCATAATCCGTGATCTTGATGGACTGCACATCCTCCAGGGTCAGCACGCGCAGGCTGGTGTGGCTCCAGATGACCGCCGGAACCCGGACGCGGGGGTCATCTTTGAAGTTGGCGGCGAATAGCTCGGCATTTTTCCCCTCGTGGAGGTAATCAATTTCTTCCAGTGTGGCACGGCTAAATTCTTCCACCAACCTTGGCGCATCCACCCGCTTGCGGATGGATTTGACGCGCTGGATCCACTGCCCCACCACCCGCAGGGCGGCCAGGTCGGTCATCACAATTTGATCAATCCGGGGGCGTTGGATCTTCACCACCACCCGCCGGAGGGGACCATCCGGGGTCTCCGGGGGCAGGCTGGCCCGGTGCACCTGTCCAATGGAGGCGGAGGCCATGGGCTCCGTTTCAAAGGTCAGGTAGCGTTCCGCCAGGGAAGCTCCCAATTCGGTTTCCGCCACCCGTTGGATATCCATGAAGGATTCGGGTTTCACTTCATCCTGCAGACCGGCCAGCTCGTCGGTGATTTCCCGCGGCAGCACATCCAGCCGGGCGGAGAGGAACTGCCCCACTTTGATCATCACCCCGCCCATCTGGATGGCCAGCTTGCGGAAATTGCGGGCGATGCCAACCAAACGTTTATTGCGGTTGCGGGCAGCCAATCGCCGCAAGCCCAGGCGTGGCAGGAACATATCCCAGAAGAAAATGGAGATCAGGATGCGGGCGAAATACCACAGGATCCGGCGGTAACGGGTTCTAATCATGGGGTGATTATATCACCCGTCACGGATGGTTGTTTGGGAGGCCTCCATGAGTTATACTTCACGTATGAAAAATGTCCTGCCGTCTTCTGTGCGGATTGGTGCGGTACACCTGAATGCCGTTCAGCCTTCCACCCTGGCGACTTTTTATCAGCATACGCTCGGCATGGAGCTGCTGGGGGAAGCTGGCCAAACACTGCTCTTGGGGGTGCGCGGCCGGCCCCTGCTGGGGATTCATGCCGCCACGCAGCCCCCCTTCCCGGGGCGGCACACGGGCCTGTTTCACCTGGCGCTCACCTATCCCTCGCGTCTTTCACTGGCGCGGGCTTTCCGCCGCCTGATCAATTTGCGCTCCACGGTGCAAGGGGCCTCCGACCATGGCGTTTCGGAAGCGATTTACCTGGCAGACCCGGAAGGAAACGGCCTGGAACTGGGGGTTGACCGTCCAGCGGAAGAATGGCCGCGGGCGGCTGATGGCTCTGTGCAAATGTTTACCCACCCCCTGGATTTGGAGGAATTGCTTGCGGAAGATAACGCGGCAACCTCGCGGCCGCATGTGGACCCGCTGGTGCAGGTGAGCCATGTTCATCTGCATGTGGCAGCCCTGACGGATAGTATCAACTTCTACACCAATATCATCGGCTTTGATATCGTCCAGCACTACGGCGAGTCGGCGGTTTTTCTCTCTGCGGGCGGTTACCATCACCATGTGGGATTAAACACCTGGCAGGGGGTAGGCGCACCCCAACCTCCGCCGGGGTCCCCAGGCCTGGCCTGGTTTGAAATCAGCGGGGTGCCGCTGACAGCCCTCCGCCACCGGTTGGAGGCTGCGGGGTGGAATTTTGAAGAATTGCCTCCGAACGGGCTGCTGACCCGGGATCCCTCGGGGAACGGGGTGGCTGTATTGGGTGAATGAATCAAGCCGAAGCCCTTCACCCGGCCCGAAAACAACCCAACCAAAAGGATATCCATGCTGGAAATTGACCTGAACGCTGACCTGGGGGAAAGTTTTGGTGAATATCTGCTGGGGCAGGATGCTGCCCTGATGCCCTACCTGACCTCCGCCAATATCGCTTGCGGCCTGCATGCCGGTGATCCGCTGGTGATGGAGACCACCGTGCGCCTGGCCAAAGCCCAGGGGGTGCGGGTGGGGGCGCATCCGGGTTACCCGGATTTGCAAGGTTTTGGCCGGCGGGTGATGGACCTCTCCCCGGCGGAAGTGGAAGCCTATGTTTTGTACCAGGTGGGGGCGCTGGCTGGTTTTTGCCGGGCATACTCCATCGAGTTGAGCCATCTCAAGCCGCATGGTGCGCTCTACAACCAGGCGGCAGGCGAACGCAGCCTGGCAGCCGCCATCGTGCGGGCAGCCCGCAGGTTCAGCCGCAATCTGGTGGTGGTCGGCCTGGCGGGTTCCGCCCTGGTGGAAGAAGCCCTGCAGGCGGGCCAACCGGCGGCGGGCGAAGGCTTCCCGGAGCGGGCATACAATGCCGATGGCAGTTTACGCTCCCGCCGCCTGCCCGGCGCCTTGATCGAGGAGCCGGGGGAAGCCGCTGCCCAGGCTCTGCGCCTGGCTTTGCATGGGGTACCGGTCGGGGAGGGCACGGCAGCTGTACAGACCCTGTGCATTCACGGGGATTCTCCCCATGCCATCCAGATCGCAGCCGCGGTGCACCAGGCACTGCTTCAAGCTGGCTTTACCCTGCAACCTTTTTCCGCCTCCCCCGGATGAAAACTGGAAATGGCCAGGCAAATTTGATAAAATGTATCATCTGAATCATAAAAATTGACTGAAATATGAAATATCTTAATAGAAAACCCAAATCGCCACTCTTCCGCCAGGCCCGCCGGGTGATCATTCTGCTTGGGGTGGGTGTGGGTGTGATTGAAGTATCCGTGCATTACCTGCAAAACGGCATCCATGTGGATTGGTATCTGTTTTTGGAAGTTGTGATGTTCGCGGTCTTCATCCCGCTGGTTGGGTCTCTCCTCCTGAATTTAATGCAATACATCGAAACCGGCAGGCTGCAGGCATTTGATGTTCTCAATCACCAGTTGGCCATTGCCCACCGCTTTTCCTCCTCCTCGGAATGGAATGAAATGCTCTCCTGGATTGCAGAATACCCGAGTAAAATTCTGCCTCTTCACCGGGTGGTGGTCTATATCCAAAACCTGCAGGGCGATCAAATGGCCCTGGCGGCGGTCTGGTCCACCGGGCAGACGGATGCGGACGAGCTGGAGCGGGCAGCGAGACCAAAACCCTGCCGTATTTGTCAGGCTGGCAGCCGGGATTTTCACCGCCTGGTTTGGGATACCCAGCCTGCAGCCGGGCAAGGAAGATCGTTCTGCCTGCCACTCATCCTGGCGGAAAATCAATTAGGATTGATTCAAATTGCTGGCAAAGACCCGCTGCCGGAGGAGGGTGTGCAGATGCTGCAGAATATTGCCCCGGAAATCGCCCTGGTTGTAGACCGGGCCCGGCTGCAGCGGGAGGCTTTTTCCCAGGCGGAGAACAATGCCATGGAGCGTAAGCGGATTGCCCGCGATCTCCACGACACCCTGGGCCAGTCGGTGGCTTACCTGCGCCTGCGGCTGGAACACCTCACCCTTTCCAGTAATCCGACCCGCCAGATCAGTGAAATCCGTAGTGAGTTGGAGACCATGCGGGATGCCGCCAATGAAGCCTATCACCAGGTTCGCAACACCCTGGCAGATCTGAAAAAGGATTCGATGCCGGTTTTATATCAATCCATGCTGGAATTTAGCAAAAAGATCGGCGAACGCGCCGGGTTCCAGGTCAGCCTGAAAAAAACTGGAAAACCGGTCCTCCTGGGGGCCCATATGCGGCGCCAGATTCTCTATATTTTCCGCGAAGCCCTGTATAATATTGAAAAGCATGCCAATGCACGGCAAGTCACAGTGGAATTGATTTGGAAAACGGATCAGCTCCTGATCACGATCCAGGATGATGGCAGTGGGTTTGATACTGATGCCGTGGATCAGCAGCTT
>CALESS010000014.1 GCA_937907495.1 uncultured Anaerolineaceae bacterium | reverse complement strand
AGCAAGCCGGTCAGCACTTTGAGGGTGGTGGATTTTCCTGCCCCGTTAGGCCCCAGGTAACCCACCAGCTCTCCGGCCTGCAGGCTAAAGCTCACCTGCCGGACGGCTTCCACCACCCGGTAGCGGGGCCGGAAAAAGCTCTCCACGGCTCCCCGCCAGCCAGTCTGCCGTTGCAGCACCCGGAAGTTTTTGCATAAATCTCGAACCTGGATGATATTTTCCACTTTTACGATCCTGTTCCCTGGTAATGTTGCAGGCCAAACAGCCAGAATTGATAGCAAAGAGCCATCACGACAATCGCCGCCACCGGCGCAAGAAATGGGGCAAAAACGGGGTATCCCAATGGATCAGGCTTATTCAGAAAAAATAGTGCCGGGTAATAATTAAGAAAGATAAATGGCAGTGCATAGGTGAAGAAACGCCTCAGCCAGGGCGGATAAATGCTCATTGGATAGGTCATCATCTCGGTTCCCCCGTATGTGACGATGTTTACCGCCTCAATGGGCTTCACCGACCAAAAAGTGAGGGTGGAACCCGCCATGAACAATGCCCCGAACACCACCACCTGGCTGATGATGACCAGCGGCAGATACAAGATTTTACCAATTGTCCATTGGATATTCGTCAAGAGCAACCCCACGATAAAAACAGCCAATCCCTCAAAAATCCGCCCCAGGCGCCGCAGAATGAAGCGCGAGCTCATCACTTGCAGCGTAATGGGCAGCGGCCTCAGGAGCAATTGATCAAAAGAGCCTTTCCACACAAACGGGCTAAAGGAATCCGGGTCAAACCCGCTGAAGATCATATCCATCAAACCGAAGCTTAGTTCCACCATCCCGGCCAGAAAAGCCACCTCTCCCAGGTTCCAGCCGGCAATGGACTCAAATTGCTGCATTACCAGGACCAAAGCGATAAAATACGAACCATTCAGCATCAAGGTGGAAAGCACTTCCATCCCGAAGGAAAAGCGATATTGCATCTGCGAGCGAATCTGGATGGAGATCAGGCGAAAATAAAGGTGAATATACCGCTTCATCTCATCCCCCCTGGATCACGAGGTGCCGCACCCCGGCCCGCACCCCGGCCTGGCACAGAGCCACGAGAACCCCCAGCCAGATTACCTGGGTGAGGATCGCCAGCCACATTTCGCTGCCGCTGCTCAACCCCAACCAGATATCAATCGGCGTGTTAAGGAGGGAAGGAAAGGGTGTCAGGTGGAAAATCTTTTGCGCCAGCGGCGGGAAGAGCCGCAACGGCAAGATAAACCCCGAGAAGAATTGCGATACTGCAAAAACCGCCCGCCCCACCCCGATCGCATCCGGGGTCCAAAATGCCGCCAGGTTTACCAAAAAGCGCCAGCTAAAACTCAGCAGCCACGAGACCATCAGAGAAAGGAGAAAGCCCAGCCCTTGCTCCCAGCGGGTGGGCCACACCAGGGGGTAAAAGAATTGGAAAACCAGCATGAAGACCACCCCTCGGCTCACCAGGTTTACCAAAGCGCGCCCCAGATCCCGCCCCAGCCACAGGGTAAACAGCCGGACTGGTTTGAGTAAATCCGCCCCAATTTCTCCAGTGGCGACGCTCTTCATCAGGTCGTTGGTCCCAAAGATGAACAGAAATGCAATCAGTGCCTGCGAGATGCCAATATA
>CALESS010000013.1 GCA_937907495.1 uncultured Anaerolineaceae bacterium | reverse complement strand
CAGCGGATTTATGAGAAGCCCGGCAAGCCCCGCAGTTACAAGCCGGTTTTTTACACTGCCACCAAGGCTGGTGTGCTTGGCCTCACGCGCTACATTGCCTCCTACTATGCCGGGACGAAAATCCGCGCCAATTGCCTCACGCCTGGCGGGGTTTACAACCAGCATGATGAGACCTTCGAACGAAATTATTCTTTTCGTACCATCATGAACCGCATGGCTAACGTGGATGAAATGAACGGAGCCTTGCTCTACCTGGCTTCGGATGCATCCAGCTATATGACCGGCGGTAATGTGGTGGTGGATGGCGGGTGGACCGTATGGTAGATGATGTGCTGGCTATCATCCCCGCCCGCGGCGGCTCAAAAGGCATTCCGCGCAAGAATATCCGCTCCTTTGCCGGGGCGCCGTTAATTGCGTATAGCATTGCGGCTGCAAATCAAGCCGCCGCAGTGACAAGGGTCATCGTCAGTACAGATGATGAAGAAATCGCCGCGGTTGCCCGGCAATATGGCGCAGAAACCCCTTTCATCCGTCCGGGGGAACTGGCTGAGGATAGCACACTGGATTTGCCAGTCTTTCAACACGCCCTCAACTGGCTGGCAGAAAATGAAGGGTATTCCCCCGACCTGGTGGTGCAGCTCCGGCCCACTTCGCCCATCCGTCCGCCGGGGCTGGTGGATGAAGCGCTGAATCTGCTGCAAACCCATCCCGAAGCTGATTCCGTGCGCGGCGTGATGCCGGCAGGGCAAAACCCGCACAAGATGTGGCGTATTGACCCCGACACAGGTCGTTTGATCTCCCTGCTGGCTGTCCCCGGTATCCCCGAACCGTATAATGCCCCGCGCCAGGCTTTGCCCCCCGTCTACTGGCAGACGGGGCATATTGATGTCATCCGTCCGCGGGTGATTCTGGCAGGCTCGATGAGCGGGGGGGTGATTTTACCAGTGCAGATTGATGCGCGCTACCTGGTGGATATTGACGGTCCCGCGGATTGGCTGCGTGCCGAATGGCTGGTGCGGCATGCTGGCCTGGAGATGGTGCGGCCCGCCCTTCAACAATTGCAAAAACGTCCTCTGCCCAACCCGCTCCGCCTGGTGGTGCTGGATTTTGACGGCGTGCTGACGGATAACCGGGTCTGGGTGGATGAGCAAGGCCACGAGATGGTGGCAGCCAACCGGTCTGACAGTATGGGCTTGAAGTTGCTGCGCCAGGCCTGTGAGGAGGGGGGGGTGCTTTCCACCCAGGTCAACCCGGGGGTGAGTGCACGTTGCCAAAAACTG
>CALESS010000012.1 GCA_937907495.1 uncultured Anaerolineaceae bacterium | reverse complement strand
AGATATCGCCGCCCGGATGGTTCTGGCACCCCAGGAAGTTCCGCTGGGCATCATCACCGCCCTGCTGGGGGCACCCTTCTTTTTATGGGTGCTGCGCCGTTCCCGCCAGCAGAACTTATGGTAGGCGCCCGATGTTGACCGTTCAATCCATTTCCGTCCAATACGAAGAGCGCCAGGCCCTGCGGGACGTTTCCTTTCAGATTCAACCCGGGGAGATCCTGGGCGTCATCGGCCCCAACGGCGCGGGAAAAACCAGCCTGGTGCGGGCTATTTCCGGTGTGTTGCCGCTGGCAGCGGGGCAGATCTCCGTGGATGGCCGCGACCTGGGCCGCCTGAGCGAGATGGAGCGCGCCCGCCAACTGGCCGTCGTTCCGCAAGCCCGCAACCTGCCCGGAGCCTTCACCGTCTGGGAGATGGTGCTGCTCGGACGCACCCCGCACCTGGGCTGGCTGGGTTCACTTTCACCACAAGATGAAGAAATCACCCGCCAGGCCATGCGCCGCACGGATACCCTGGCCCTGGCTGAGCGCCGCCTGGGCGAGCTTTCCGGCGGGGAGCAGCAACGCGTGTTGATGGCCCGCGCCCTGGCCCAGACAGCCCCCATTTTGCTGATGGATGAGCCGACCACCCACCTCGATTTGCAATACCAGGTGGCCCTGATGGATCTGGCCCGCTCGCTCGCAGAGCAGGAGAAGCTGGCCATCCTGGTCTGCCTGCACGACCTGAACCTGGTGGCTCGTTATGCCCGGCGGGTGGCGCTGCTGGTGGAGGGCAGGCTGCAAGCCATTGGCACGCCCGAAGAAGTGCTTACCGCCGAACGCCTGAGCCAGGTATACCATGTTCCTTTGCAGGCAATTCCGCTTCCCGGGGCGGCGCCGGTCATCCTGCCGAAGTAAAATCAGGGTACAATCAACCCCATGATCCAAGTTCGCCTCTTTGCCACTTTCCGCCTGCTGGCAGGCATCAAGAGCCTGGAGCTTGACCTGCCGCCCGGCTCCACCATCCAGGATGCCGTTTGGGAGGTGGTGAAGCGCCACCCGGTTTTACGTCCGCACTGGCTGGATGAAGACGGTGAACTCCATGCCCACGTCCACATTCTGCTGGGGGGGGAAGATGTGATGACCCTGCCGGATGCCCTGCTGACCACCCTGCCAACAGATGCCGGGCTGGATTTCTTTCCGCCGGTGGCGGGGGGTTAATCCGCTTGCAATCCCCTCCACTTTATGTTATATTAATCCCAATTCAAGCCCTCGGGCAAATGAAATGAAGTAAATCGCTCCTTCGGGAGTGGTTTTTCGTCATTTAATGACCGCCCACCAGGTTTGTTTTCGGGGACCAGGTACTACCACTGCCTCAAATCACAATGATTTGCAAAGGATTAAACTCATGGCAACCACTTTCCTGACCCATGAAGGATTTCTGAAACTGCAACAGGAGTTGGAAAATTTACGCACTGTGAAACGCAGTGAAGTCGCTCAGCGCCTGCACGAAGCCATGGAAGGCGGCGAGCTGATTGAGAACGCTGAATATGAAGCTGCCAAAAACGAGCAAGCCTTTCTGGAAGGCCGCATCAAAGAATTGGAAATGCTGCTGGCAAGCGCCCGCGTAATTGACGAGACCCAGATTGACTCGGAATGCGTCCAGGTGGGCAGCACGGTTTCCATCGAGGAAGAAGGCTCCGAGCCCGAGAAATACACCATCGTGGGGGCTGCCGAAGCCGACCCGGCCAGCGGCCTGATCTCCAACGAATCCCCCCTCGGTAAGGCACTCTTAAACAAAAAGCCTGGCGATTCCGTCCAGGTGGATGCCCCCGGCGGGGCCTTTGTCGTGACCATCCTCAAGGTGGAATGACACCCAGAAGAAGCCAAAGCCCCGCCCGGAATCAGCGGCCGGGGCTTTTTTTAATCAGCAGTAGAGCCGGAATGCTGTTTTTGTGAACGCAGTTTCGATAAGCGAAGGATAATCCGATGGAATTAAATGACCTAGAAAAAATTCGGGTGCAAAAATTACAGGCCATGCGCCAGCGCGGCGTGGAGCCTTACCCGACCCGTGCCAACCCTACCCACTCCGTCCAGCAGGCAGTGGATGCCTTCCTGCAATCAGAAACCTCCGGCGGGGAACCCGTTCAAGTCACCCTGGCCGGGCGCTTACGCTCGCTGCGGCCAATGGGCAAAATCAGCTTTGGCCACGTTGAAGATGGCAGCGGCCGGGTGCAGCTCTTCTTCCGCTTGAATGAAGTGGGCGAAGCCGGTATGCAAAGCCTGGCGGATGATTTTGACCTGGGCGATTTTCTTGAAGCCAGCGGGGTAATGTTCCGCACCCGCACCGGGGAAATCTCCCTCCATGTTCATAACTTCCACATGCTCGCCAAGAGCATCACCCCGCTGCCTGCCGCCAAAGACGAGGTGGTGGACGGTCAGACTATCCGCCATGCCGGCCTGACCGACCCTGAAACCCGCTATCGCCAGCGCTATGCCGACCTGGCGGTCAACCCGGAAGTGCGCCAGATTTTCGTCACCCGCGCCCGCACCGTGAGCGCCCTGCGCCGCTTCCTCGATGAGCGCGGCTTTCTGGAGGTCGAAACCCCGATCCTGCAGCCCATTTATGGCGGGGCAGCCGCAAAACCATTTGTCACCCATCACAACCAGTTGAAACAGAACCTCTTCCTGCGCATTTCCTTTGAGCTTTATCTCAAACGCTTGCTGGTCGGCCAGTTGGACCGGGTGTATGAAATAGGGCGGGATTTCCGCAATGAAGGTGTTTCTTTCAAGCACAACCCGGAATTCACCCAGCTCGAGTTCTACATGGCCTATGCGGATTACGAAAAAGTGATGTCCCTGACCGAGGAGATGATCGCCTTTGTCTGTGATACCGTGCTGGGGACTCGCATCTTGCACTTTGACGGCCACGAGATTGATGTCACCCCACCCTGGCGGCGGGTGGAACTGCGCCAGGGGCTGATGGATACCACCGGGATTGATATCCAGGCCTGCCCGGATGCCGAAAGCCTGGCATCCGCCATGCTGGCTCGCAACATTCCTGTCAAACCCGGCTCCGCGCGCGGCAAGCTGATTGACGGCCTGCTCGGCGATTATCTCGAGCCGACCTTCATCCAGCCCACCTTCCTCTACAACTACCCGCGGGATATCTCTCCGCTGGCGAAAAACTTGCCCGGCGACCCGACCACCGTGGAACGGTTTGAGGGCTACATGGGCGGGATGGAACTTTGCAACGCCTTCACCGAGCTGAACGACCCGCTGGAACAGGAAGCCCGCTTTTTGGAGATGGGCCGGGCTTACGCTGAGAACGATGAAGAACGCCACCCCATGGATGATGATTACTTGCAAGCAATGTCCTACGGCATGCCCCCGAATGGGGGTTTTGGCCTGGGCATTGACCGGCTGGTGATGCTGCTCACCAACCGGCGCTCCATCCGGGAAGTGTTGCTCTTCCCGCATCTGCGCTCCCGGGAAGACGAATAACGCCCCCCAGCCTCCACCTGGCTCTCCCAGGCTGGAGGCTTTTTTCCGTTATACTTGGAAGGTGATGGAAGGTGGAGTGGAAGTACCGCCGCCCGGCAGCAAGTTGTCAGGAAGGCATCCAGCCGAAAGCGCTGTCACTGCCGGGGAAAACCGGCGCAAAAAAATGATCCAACGAACCTTCGGGGAGGTATCTTATGTTTCGAGATTTGGTTTTAAAGAATCGTTCCTATCGCCGCTTTGATGCCAGTGTATCCATTGACCGCCAGGATCTTGTCCACCTGGTGGACCTGGCCCGCTTTATCCCTTCGGGTCGCAATTTACAGCCCCTGAAGTACCTGGTGGCCTACACCCCGGAGCGCAACCACCTGATCTTTGCCTGCCTGAGTTGGGCCGGTTACCTCAAAGATTGGGGCGGCCCGCAGGAAAATGAGCAGCCTGCTGGTTACATCATCGTGCTGGGAGATCAGCGCCTTTCCAGCAACTTTGGCATTGATCCGGGCATTGCCGCCCAGACCATCCTGCTGGGGGCGGTGGAGCGCGGCCTGGGTGGCTGCATTATCGCCACCATCAACCGCCCGCTGCTGGCATCTTCCCTGGGCATTGCCGAACACCTGGAAATTTTACTGGTCCTGGCCCTCGGCAAGCCCGTGGAGCAGGTGGAATTGGAGCCGGTGGCAGAAGATGGCAACATTCGCTATTATCGCGATCCAGCCGGGGTACATCACGTTCCCAAACGCGGCTTGAACGAAGTCCTCATCGAATAACAGGAGCTTTTATGACCCAATTTCCAACCAATTTTTTCTGGGGAAGTGCCACCTCTTCCTACCAGGTGGAAGGCGCAGCCTTTGAAGACGGGCGCGGCCTTTCCATCTGGGATATGATGTGCCGCAAACCTGGCAAAGTGTACGAAGGCCAGCATGCGGATGTGACTTGTGACCACTATCACCGCTTCCGCGAGGATGTGGCGATGATGAAACAGGTCGGCCTCCAGGCTTATCGCTTCTCCATCGCCTGGCCGCGTGTCCTGCCGGAGGGGACAGGGCGGGTAAACCCGGCCGGTCTGGATTTCTATGACCAGTTGGTGGATGAACTGCTGGCTGCCGGGATCACCCCCTGGGCCACCCTGTATCACTGGGACCTGCCGCTGGAACTGTATTACCGCGGCGGCTGGTTGAACCCGCAAAGCCCGGAGTGGTTTGCGGAATATGCAGACCTGGTGGGCCGGCGCCTGGGGGACCGGGTGAAGCATTGGATGACCCTCAATGAGCCTGCCTGCGCCATCAACCTTGGGATGCAAATCGGCATGCATGCCCCCGGCGATCAACTGGCCTATGCCCAGGTGATACGCGGTGCGTTCCATCTGATGAAAGCCCATGGCAGAAGTGTCCAGGCTTTGCGGGCTGCCGTGCCGGAAGCCCAAATCGGCCTGGCGAACGTCGGCGGCAGCTTCTTCCCTGCCAGCACCAGCCCGCAGGATGTGGAAGCCGCCCGCCAGATGACCTTTGAAGCGCCCGATGACGGCCTGTGGAGTACCACCTTCTGGTTGGAACCCATGTTGCAGGGGCGCTTCCCGCAGGATTGGTTGGAGAAGCATGCTTCATCCCTGGCCGGGTTGGACCAGGCAGATTTACAGGTCATGCACCAGCCGCTGGATTTTCTGGGCATTAACATCTACAACAGCATCCTAGTACGGGCAGGCGAAAATGGCCCCGAAAAGGTGCCCTTCGGCCCCGGCTGTCCCCGCACCTTGATGGATTGGCCGGTCACCCCGGAATCCCTCTACTGGTATCCAAAATTCATCTGGGAACGGTATCAACTTCCGCTGGTGATTACCGAAAACGGCGTCTCGACACCGGATTGGATCAGCATGGATGGCAAAGTGCATGATCCGCAGCGGATTGACTTCACCCGCCGTTACCTGATCCAACTGCGGCGGGCCGTGCGTGAAGGCGTGGATGTGCGCGGTTACTTCCACTGGACCTGGATGGATAACTTCGAATGGGCGGAAGGTTACCGCCAGCGCTTTGGCCTGGTGTATGTGGATTTCCAAACCTTGCAGCGCATCCCCAAGGATTCGGCTCGCTGGTATGCCAAGGTAATTGCCAGCCACGGCGGGCAGCTAGACCGGCGGGACTGATTACTTCACCCATGATGGGCGGGCGGCTTACACAAGCCGCCCTTTTCTTTTCTCCTTCTCACCTCCATCAACCTAAGACAAACCTTGTACAAAACCTGCGCTCGCCTGGACAATCTCCCCGCATTCCGGCATAATAAAAGGGAAGGGTAATCGTATTACCCCCGCTCACCCACAGCTTTATCCTGCAAGGAGGGAAATTATGAAACAAACCATTCACATTCTGGCAATCCCCGGCAGCCTGCGCAAAGGTTCATTTAATCGCCGCCTGTTGGTTGCCGCGGCTGAACTCCTTCCGCCAGAGACCACCCTCGAAATCTATGATCTGCACGACATTCCGCTCTATAACGCGGATGTGGAAAAAGAAGGGGATCCGGCGGGGGTGGCGGAATTGAAGGCCAAAATTTCTGCCGCCGATGCCCTGCTGATTGCCACCCCGGAATACAACCACTCCATCCCCGGAGTGTTGAAGAACGCCCTGGATTGGGCCTCGCGCGGCAAAGACCCCGCTGTCAGCGGCAAACCGCTGGCGATCATGGGCGCGGCCGGCAACTATGGCACAGTCCGGGCGCAGGATGACCTGCGCAAGGTAGCCATCACCCTCAACATGCTGGTGCTGAACCGCCCGGAGGTTGCCATCCAGAAGATGCGGGAGAAGTTTGATGCCGAGGGTCGGTTGGAAGATGAAACCACCCGCCAGGCCATCGCCGCCCAACTGGTTGCCCTGCGCCAGTGGACCCTGAAACTGCGCGGCCAGCCGGTGCTTACTTCCTCCAACTAGCGCAAAAAACTTGACACCCCGGCTCACCCGGCATA
>CALESS010000011.1 GCA_937907495.1 uncultured Anaerolineaceae bacterium | reverse complement strand
CAATCTTTAGATTGCGCCTCTCAACATTCTTAACAAGGATTGAATCCGAAGAATCCTACTATGTAACGCAATCTTTAGATTGCGCCTCTCAACATTCTTAACAAGGATTGAATCCGAAGAATCTACAAAAACGAGAAATGCACATTCCTGCTCTTTCCGTGGAACACACGTTTTTGTCCGTGTGTTCCGTGTTAAAAAAGAGGATCACCGAGCGTTTTCTTTACTCCATTTCCCCCAATTCAAACAGAACCAATAAGGTGGCTGCCAGGGCGGCAGTTTCCATGCGCAAGATACGCCGGCCCAGGCTGACCGGTATGCAGCCTGCCTCTTCGGCCAGCGCCGCTTCGTGTTCGCTCAGTCCGCCTTCCGGCCCGATAATGGCTGCCAGTTTGTTACCGGGCTGCACTTCCGCCAGGGCTGTTTTCAGCGAGGTGGTTTGCTCGCCCTCCCACAGCAAGAAGGAGTACTCGTGGTGGGCGGCGGCGTGCTGCAGGGCTTCTGACCAGCGCAAAGGTGGATGAACGGTAGGCAGGCGGCCGCGGCCGCTTTGCTCAGCCGCTTCCTGCACAATTTGCTGCCAGCGCGGCAGCTTGCGGGCGGCTTCTTCCGGGTTCTGCACCAATGTGCGGCTGGAGATGACCGGCACAAAGCCGGCCGCGCCGGCCTCGGTGCATTTTTGCAGGGCATATTCAAATTTTTCCCGCTGGGTCAGGCCCAGGTAGATGGTCAGGCGGGTGCGGGGTTCGGCGGGGCAGGGGCGGCTTTCCAGCACCCGGCCCAGGGCAGAGGAGCGCTCGACCGCTTCCAACTCCACCAGGTATTCCAGCCCGCTGTCATCCAACACCTGGATGTGTGCGCCGGGGTGCAGGCGCAGCACGCTGTGAGCCTGGCGGGCGTTCTGCCCCGTTAGGGCAACCTGACCGCCGGATATTTGTTCGGGTGGGATAAAGAAACGGTGCATGTGTCAGTCTTCACCTTCGGAGGCGGGGGCTTCATAGACCCCTGCCCCGGCAATCACCACCGTATATTCACCGCGCAGGTCGGCGCCGGTCAGGCGGGTCAGCAGTTCGCTCAGCAGGCCGCGTTCCACCTGCTCAAACAACTTCGTCAGGTCGTTTGCCACCGCAGCCGGGCGGTCGCCGTAGACCTCCAGCGCATCTTTGAGGAAGGCGAGCAGGCGGTAGGGGCTTTCGTAGAAGATGAGGGTATGGGGGGAGGCGGCATCCACGCCCAGCCAGCGCCTGCGCGGCCCGCCCTTGCGCGGTGGGAAGCCGCGGAAGGTGAAAGAGTGCACCGGCAAGCCGGAGAGGACCAGGGCGGTGATCACGGCGGTCGGGCCGGGGATGGCTGTTACGGGCAGATTTTCAAGCAGGACAGCCCGCATCAGCACAAAGCCGGGATCGGAAACGGAAGGTGAGCCGGCATCGCTGACCAGGGCGATATTTTTGCCCTCCCGCAGCAGGTTGAGGATGCGCGGCAGGCTCTTTTCCTCGTTGTATTCATGATAGGAGATTTGCGGCTTGTGAATCTCAAAGTGTTTGAGCAAAAAACCGGTCTTGCGGGTATCTTCACTGAGCACAAAATCCACGCTGCGCAGGGTCTCCAGCGCCCTCAGGGAGATATCACCCAGGTTGCCGATGGGAGTGGCGACAAGATAAAGCATGGGCGCAGTATAACATAATTCGGCGCAAGCCTCCGGAAAAAACCCGCCACCCTGGGCAAAGCGAGCCTGGGGCTGGGCCGGGGGAAAGACCTGAAAATTCATGCGTTTCTTCGCTTGTAATATATTGAGGATGGGATATATAATCGAATTGTTCGTATTCACCCAATCTCAGGAGGAGAACAGAATATGCAACAAAAACATTGGTACAAGTTATTGATCGTATTGGTTTTGGCTGCCATGGTAATGGCGGCCTGCGCCGAGAAGCCCGCCCCCACCACTGGTGGAGATGAGGACCCATTGGTGGCTGCTGCCAAGGCGGAAGGTCAACTGACCGTTATTGCCCTGCCCCATGACTGGTGCAATTACGGCGAAGCCATTGAAGCTTTCAAGGCCAAATACGGCCTGACGGTCAATGAACTCAACCCGGATGCCGGCTCTGGTGATGAAATTGAAGCCATCAAAGCCAACAAAGAAAGTAAAGGCCCGCAGGCCCCGGATGTGATTGACGTGGGTTATGGTTTTGGCCCGCAATTGATCGAAGAAGGCCTGGTCATGCCCTACAAAGTCTCCACGTGGGATTCCATTGCGGCTGAAAATAAGGACCCCGATGGCTACTGGTATGGCGACTACTACGGCGTGATGGCCTTTGAAGTCAACTCGGACATCGTCAAAAACGTCCCGCAAGATTGGTCTGACCTGCTCAAACCAGAATATAAGGGTCAGGTTGCCCTGGCGGGAGATCCCCGCGTTTCTGCCCAGGCCCAGATGAGCATCTACGGTGCTGCGCTGGCCAATGGCGGCACGTTGGATGACGTTTCCGCAGGCCTCGATTTCTTCAAGCAACTGAATGATGCCGGGAACTTTGTGCCGTTGGTTGCCAAACAAGCCACGGTCGCCAAGGGTGAAACCCCCATCATCATGCGCTGGGACTACAACGCCCTGGCCGATAAGAATGCCCTGGCCGGCAACCCCAACATCGAAGTGGTCATCCCCAAGACGGGTGTCATCGCTGGTGTGTACATCCAGGCCATTTCCGCTTATGCCCCGCACCCCAATGCTGCCAAGTTGTGGATGGAATTCCTCTATTCGGATGAAGGCCAACTGTACTGGCTCAAGGGCGGCTGCCACCCGATCCGCTACAATGATATGGCTGCCCGCAATGCCATCCCCGCCGACCTGGCGAATGCCCTGCCTCCGGCTGAACTTTACGCCAATACCGTTTTCCCCTCCATTGATCAGATCAATGCTGCCAAGCAGTTGATCGCCGATAAGTGGATGGAAACCGTAGGCGCAGATGTCAAGTAAGCCGAACCCCGGCTTAACAACCCAGAACACCAAGCGGGACGCGCCAAAAGCGCGTCCCGCCAAATCCACTGCCTCCCGCTGGTTGGGAGTGCTGCCATTTTTCCTGTTCATTTTTATTTTTGTTGTGATGCCCTCCATTTCCCTGTTTATCGGCAGTTTTCAAGACAACCAGGGAAACTTCACCTTTAAGAACCTGGTAGATCTGCTCAAACCGGAATACGCCAACGCCTACTGGGTCACGATCCGCATCAGCCTGGTGACAGCTGTGGCGGGCGGCATCCTCGGCTTTATGATGGCCTACGCCGTCACCCTGGGCGGCCTGCCCCGCTGGGTGCGTTCGATCCTGGCAACCTTCTCCGGGGTGGCCTCCAACTTTGCCGGTGTGCCGCTGGCCTTTGCCTTCGTGGCAACGCTGGGCCGCACAGGCATGGTGACGGTGATCCTAAAAGCCCTGGGGGTGGACTTGTACGATTCCGGGTTCAGCCTCTACAGTTTCTGGGGTCTGAGCCTGACCTACATGTATTTCCAATTCCCCCTCATGGTGCTGATCATCACCCCGGCCCTGGATGGTCTGCGCAAAGAATGGCGCGAGGCAGCGGAAAACCTGGGCGCCACTTCCTTCCAATATTGGACCAAAGTAGCCCTGCCGATCCTCATGCCCTCCATCCTGGGCTGCATGGTGCTGCTGTTTCGCAACTCCTTT
>CALESS010000010.1 GCA_937907495.1 uncultured Anaerolineaceae bacterium | reverse complement strand
AGCACCTCCCCAATGAGTGGGAAGCGGGCTTGCAGGGCATCCATCAGCCGGGCGGCCTGTGGATCCACCACCCGGATGGAAAGCCGCTCCCCGGTGGCTTTGTAATGGCCCGCCCAGCGCCGGGCGAGGTTGACCACCAGGCTTTGGCCCAGGCGGCTCGAACCCACCACCAGCAAAGTGGGCGGAAGCCCCGCTTTCTCCGGTTGGAGATGGCGCCTGGCGAGCAGGTAAGCCCCATTTTCAAAAACATTGAAGAACTCCAGCCGCAGGGGGCTTTCTTGCGAGGTGGTCATTTCCAGCTCGCGCAGCAAGACCCATAAATCCGGGTCTTCGATGTGGATGGTACAGGTGAGAGGGGAGTTGGGGCTTGCGGTTCGTTGGCGGCGCGCCTGGGCAGCCACCTCGGCATTGGTGTTATCCTCTCCGCAGACGGCTACCAGGGCATTGGCGCGCTGCAGACCGGCTTTCTGCAAGATGATGGGGTCGCGGGCATCGCCGATCACCACCTGACAGCCAGCATGGCGCGCTTCAAGCAGGTGCGGGTTGGCCGGGTCACGCTCGATGATGACCACCGGCTGATCCTGCTGGCGAATCTGCCGCACGAGCAGCCAACCCTTGCGCCCCAGGCCGCAGACAATGCGATGGTCTTTATGAAAGCGAATTCGCACCAGGTGCCATTGATCCAGAAAGATAGCGGCCAGGGTTTTAATAATGGCATAGAAAGTTACCAGGGGGGTGAGAAAGCGCCCCACCTGCAACATCCAGGGTACGGGGGCATCCGGCGGCACGGCACCGGAGTTGAGGGAGAGGAGCTGCACCGCCTGGAAGAAGGAATCTGCCCAGGTGTAAGGCTGCCCCAGGCTTTGGTAAAACTGGCGGAAGCCAAGGGTGCCAAAGATCAGGCCCAGCAGGCCAAAGGCCACGACCAACGGAATCTCCAGATCGGCCAGAAACGAGTTGATTTTTTGGCGGGTGGTGAGGGTGGAGCGGATTTCAATTGGTTTCAATTCAGCCCTCGGTGAATGCAAAATTTTCGCACAGGATTTTCCCCTGCCGCCCGCCCAGCGAGGTGGGGTGGCGGGTGCCGGGCAGGCGGTTGCCGGCCTGGATGATGAACAGGGGCTTGCCCAACCGGCGGGCATGGGCTACCGCCCCGGCGGTGCTGCCCTCGCCCTGTGGCGGGCGGCCATCCCAGAGGGCGATCACCCAATCCGCTTGTTCCACCAGCCACAACCCGGCGGCCAGGTAAGCCGCGGTGCGGCTTGGCGCTGGCGGCAGGTTGAGAACCTCCTGGGCCTGGCCGAGCAGCTTCTCAAAAACGGCCTGGCTTTCCGGGGTCTTGAAATCCTGCCGATAATCTGCAACGGGCAAGGGTAGAACCACCTTCAGCCGGGCAGAAGGGCGGGCCAGCCAGCAGCGCTCCACCAGCAGGGTATCGGCGCCTTCGGCCAGCGAGGAAAGCATCTGCCAGGGCTTGCCCGGTTCCAGGCGGGCCAGTCGTGCAAAGACCTGGTCTGCGGCCTGCTCCAGTAGGGGGATTTCGGTGAGAATGCGATGCCCAATGACCCCAACGATCATACCTGGCTGCTCCGTGCGGGTTGGAAGGATGTTAAAAGTGTAACCCGGCGGGCCGGGAATGTCAAAGAAATTTCAGGGGATAATCTGCGGCTTTGCCGCATCGGCCGCCATGCCCGGGGTGGGGATAAAAAAAGAACCGATTTTGATGTCGATTCTTTTATATTGCGGGTTGCAGAGGACGAACAACTAGATATTAAAACGGATGTTGAGGATTTCGCCATCCTGGACGATGTATTCCTTGCCCTCCACCCGCAGCTTGCCGCGGTTGCGGGCCTCGGTCAGACCGCCCAGCGTCACCAGGTCGTTATAGGTTACCACCTCGGCGCGGATAAAGCCCTTTTGCAGGTCGGTGTGGATCTCGCCGGCTGCCTCGGGTGCGGTGGCGCCGCGCCGCGTGGTCCACGCGCGCACCTCATCCGGACCAACGGTGAAGAAGGATTGCAGCCCCAGCAGATCATACGAGACGCGGATCATGCGGTTCAGGCTGGGCTCCTCGATGCCATACTCCTCCAGGAACAGGCGCGCCTCCTCGGGCGGCAATTGGGCGATTTCCATCTCCAACCTGGCCTGCAGCGCAATCTGCCCGGTATGCTGATGCTGATATTCCAGCGCGGGCGCTTTCTGGCTCTCCGCCAGGTTCAGCACCAACAGCATCGGCTTGCGGCTGAGGAAGCCAAAACCAGAGAACAAGCGTTCCTCCTCGGCGGAGATATCCAGATCGCGCAGGGGGGTTTCCGCTGCCAGCGCCGCATGGAAGCGCTCGAACAGCACCGTTTCCGCCTGGACGACGGCCTTATCCCGCCCCACGCCCTTTTTGCGTTCCTCGGTCAGGCGTTCCAGCTTGCGCTCCACGGCGATCAGGTCGTTAAGAATGAACTCGCTTTCCATGCTGGCCAGGTCGCGCTGCGGATCCACGCTGCCCTGCGGATGGGGCACGTTATCATCTTCAAAACAGCGCACCACTTGCAAAAAGGCGTCCATCTGTGAGAGCTGATTGAGCAGCGTGCCAGAGATACCGCTGCGGGCCGTGTTTCCCTCCAGCCCGGCAATATCGGCGTAGGTCACCTTGGCGTAGATGGTCTTTTTGGGCTTGAACATTTCGGAGAGGCGGTCCACCCGCGGGTCGGGCACATCCACCACGCCGGTATGAACTTCCACCCGCCCAGCAGATATGCCGGTGGGCTGCGTGCCGCGCGTCAGGGCGTTGAAGAGGGTGGTTTTGCCAGATTGAGGAAGACCTATGATACCAAGTCGCATATTGTACCTTGACCCTTCAGGAAAGATTGGATATACTCTAGCCTACCACGCCGAAGTGGCGGAACAGGCAGACGCGCACGACTCAAAATCGTGTTCCGAAAGGAATGAGGGTTCGATTCCCTCCTTCGGCACCTGGATTATAACATGGTGAACCATGCGCAGACACCCCAAGGGTCCTACAGGCCGGTGGGGTGTCTGCGTTTTTTGGGTGCGGCCGTAAGGGTTGGTCTGTGGTTGGGGGTGGATTGACTCAAGGGGGTTATCAGACCTACCCGGCTCCAGGCGCAGGCGGGCAACCCCAGACCCGCCCGTACGATGGGGATTATTGCGGTCGTAGGGGTTGGTCTGTGGATGGGGATGAATTGACTCTGGTGATTATCAGACCAACCCCGATCCATCCCCGGGCGGGTCTGGGTAATGATGGATCAAGGTGTTGGCAACCACAGAC
>CALESS010000009.1 GCA_937907495.1 uncultured Anaerolineaceae bacterium | reverse complement strand
CAATGCCAGGGTCAGCAGCAGCACCCCGCTGACCAGCTTGAGAATGCGCCCATGCTTATCTTCGAGGCGGCTGGCTTTGAGGGTGGTGACTGCAGCGAAAAAGATGGCAAGTTCGTCCAATTGGTAGATCAGCATATACACCAACAGCAAGCCGATAAATGCCCCCGCCGTGACCTGTTGGGAATTCAGCAGGTTACTCCACATCACCGGGAAGCCCGCCGTGCAGGAAAATTCCACCAGGGAGACTCCGGCAGCCATGACAATGGTCGCCCCGATCAGACCCCAGGTGGACTGGCTGGCATCCAATACCCGGCGCAGGCGCTGAATGAGGCCCGGCTTTTGTTTATCGGAGATAGTGAAAGAAACACCTTCCTTGAACCAGAAGTAATCTTTAATGTTGACCAGGGCAAAAAAGGCTGCCACCAGCGCCACAATCACCTGGATCCAGATAGTGAAGCTGAGCACTTTGAGCACGCTGAACAACCCGGCGATAAAGACGGCATAGATGGCGGCGGTGACGGTGATGAATACCAATCCCACAATCAGCACTTTGCGGCGCGAGCCGGTGTGAATGGTGAGCGCCAGCAGCATGGAAAGCGCCCAAAGGGAGCATGGGTTGAAGCCATCCACGAAGGAGATCAGCAGCGTGCTGGCCAACAGGGATTGATTTTCAAGGCGGATTTCGCCAATCAGGGGCAGCTTGATGGTATTGTCTGCTTCCAGCCCGGTGGAGGGTTCTTCCCCAGCGCCTGGCTGCTGACCGGCATCCGGCAAGGGATCCGGGTTTGCCACCGTCAGGATGCCCTCGCCGGGGTCCGGACAGCCCGTTTGCAGGCATTCCACCACGAGTTCCTCAAACTGCTCATTAACGGCTTCGGTGTAACCTTGCAGGTAATACTCGCTGATGAAGATGTTGGGCACCCCGGTCGGCTCAAAGTTATACTTCGTATAAAATTGCTCCCAAATCGCCCGGTTATCATCGTCATAATACACTTCATAATCGTGGACGTAGACGCCGGGGTACTTGGTCTGCAACCCCTCGAGGAAGGGTTTCGCAGCCGCGCAATGCGGGCAGCCCTCGCCCCAGAAGATATAGATGTGCACCGGGTGGGGAACTTCGGCCTGGGCGGAGGCAGATTGCGGCTGGCTGAACCACAGCCCCGCCAGCAGGAGGAAGAGGATCAGGATTTTCAAAGAAGCTTTTTGCATGATGATCTAGTTTATCCGATAAATGGATTAATGGAGTAAATCTGAGCGATGTTGCAGGGTGCC
Source organism: uncultured Anaerolineaceae bacterium (assembly GCA_937907495.1). Lineage (GTDB taxonomy): Bacteria > Chloroflexota > Anaerolineae > Anaerolineales > Anaerolineaceae > CALESS01. The sequence continues at coordinate 1,441 of CALESS010000009.1, read as the reverse complement.
ATCCAGATAGGATTGGATGGCGGGATCAATTTCCCACAGGTCCGTCACGATGGGGCGAATGTTGGCCGCTGAAATGCCCTCGTAAGCGCCCCATCCCATCCCACCGCAAATCACCGCCGCGCAATCCTGGATGACCGAAGCCATCTGCGAGTGGCGGCTGCCTGCTTCGGGATCGAAACCGTGTGCCTCCCCGGAGTCATGTTCCGGCGCCTGTCGGGAACCATGCTTGCCGACAAAATGTTGATGACCGGGTTTGCAGCGCAGCTCACGATGGGTTTCCTTGCCGTCTTCAAGGGTGACGACCAGGTAATGGGTTGCCCGGCCAAAATGCCGGCTGATGGTTTTTCCGTCTTCGGTAATAAAAGCGATTTTCTCCATTGGAAATCTCCTTCCAGGGGTGTTAGAGAGAGGGCTTTTTTGAAAGCCAATGCAATTTTACTTATGATTATAGTACACAAAAAAGGCGGATGTCCATTTTATGTGACAAACACCTGAAAAAAGAGAACAAAGGTCAGAAAAATGGCCCTCGGCAGAACTCGAATCTGCAACCTTTTGCCCCCCAGCCGAAGCTCTGTTCAATTGCGCTACGAGGGCAGCATTTTTTAGACTTAAATCTTCCCCTGGGTTGAATAAAGAGGAGAAGGAATGAACCAGTTCAAAAATAATTCCTTTACCCGGTTCGATGCCGGGGGAACTCACGTGGAAACTGCCATTGAGTAATACCGGGTTGCCAGGCACCCTCCTGGATTCCGACTGGTTTTTTCAAAATGTTTTGTACACAGCAAGGTCGTTTACTCAAATTCCATGGGAAAATCGCCTGGCTGAAAAAGCCGTCATCAGCACCCCGGAAAACGCTGACAGGCAAACACCTCCGGCCTTGAAGCAGGCTGAGATCCGTTCCGAGTTGGTTAGCAAGACAGAAGAACCAGCAGCAATCTACCCGCCAAGGTCCACCAAACCCATCCGCAACGCCACGACCACCGCCTGAGTACGGTCAGACACATTCAATTTGGAAAAAATCCCACTCGTGTAATTGCGAACGGTACCTTCGGATAAAAAGAGCCGTTTGGCAATATCCGCATTGGAAAGGCCCATAGCCAACAATTTTAATATTTCAATCTCGCGCTCACTCAACGGGATATCCAACGTGGATAATCGCTGGGGGGCACTCTGGGCAATATTATTCATTAGCTTGCCGGCTACCGCTGGGTCCAGGTAGGAACCCCCATTGACTGTTCCCTTGATCGCCTCGATTAATTCACTGCGGGGTCTATCTTTCAATAAATATCCGGAGGCCCCGCTGCGAATGGCGTCAAACAGCCAATCATCATCATCGAAAGTGGTCAGGATTAAGATTTGTATCTCTTTTGATTTTTTTTGTTTTTTTTGGGTCGTGATGATTCCATTCATCATGGGCATTTTTAAATTCAACAATACTAGG
>CALESS010000008.1 GCA_937907495.1 uncultured Anaerolineaceae bacterium | reverse complement strand
ACATCCGTCCTGGTGCGTTCCGGCATGGCAGGGTTGACCTATCTGCTGCAGCAAATCGCCTCCTTGTTTGTGATGTGCGACCCGATGGACCTCGGTGCAATCTCAGATGCACAATGTCCCCTCGCTGATAATCAACCGGCAATCGTCATTTATGACCAGATCCCTGCCGGCATTGGCCTGAGCCGAAAGGTTTACGAGCAATCAGGGGAAATCCTGCGCCATGCGCGGGAAATTATTCGCACTTGCTCCTGTCTGGAGGGCTGCCCCTCCTGCGTTGGCCCCGCCGCTGAGAACGGTGTGGGTGCGAAGGACGAGGCCCTGGCGCTGGTGGATTGCTTATTGGAAATACAAAATGGTTGATCCGATGGAATCCTTTGCTGATAAACTTAAAGCCCTTGGCGTTCAGTTGGGGATGAAGGAGAATGCCGCAACCCATCCGGGTAAGGTATCCCATCCCATCGAAAGCGTGCTCTCCGGCCGGGAGGATGAGACACCCTTTGGCCGTACTTTTATTTTCGAAAGACATACCTCAGCGGATGATCGCCAGGGTCAAATTCCCTTTGGACTCCGCCCCGATCTCTCCGTTCTATCGGCCTGGCGGAAAAACCCTAACCTGGCTGGCATCCCCATCCATCGCATTTTGTATTTGGATACCGAAACCAGCGGCCTGGCGGGCGGCACCGGAACCTTTGCCTTTATGGTTGGCGTGGGTTATATTGACGAAGAGGGTTTCCATCTTTATCAATTATTCCTCCGTCATCCAGCGGAAGAAACAGCGCTTTTGGCTTCTCTTACCCGAATCGTTCAAAATTTTGATGTCATCGTGACCTTCAACGGCGCATCTTTTGATATCCCGCTCTTGAATACCCGCCACACTCTAAATTCCATTCAAAGTCCATTTCCCGAGCGCTTGCACGTGGATTTGCTTCCCCTGGCTCGCCGGCTTTGGCGCAACCGCCTCCCCAGCCGCCGCCTGGGAAACCTGGAAATCGAAATCCTCCGCCTGAGCCGGAGCGAAGAAGAAGTTCCCGGTTGGCTGGTGCCGGAGATGTATCATGATTACATCCTTTCGGGGGATGCGAGGCCGCTGGCAGGTGTTTTCTACCACAATGAGATGGATATCCGTTCACTGGGCGCACTCTTCCTGCATTGCGCGGATCTGTTGACCCATCCCATGGCCTATATCGCTGAAGAAGGCCTCGATCTCGTAGCGATTGGCAGGTTGTTTGAGGAACTGGGGCAGCCACAAAAAGCCCTTGAATTTTACAACGCGGGCATGAATGCCGGCCTGCCGCAGGACTTTTA
>CALESS010000007.1 GCA_937907495.1 uncultured Anaerolineaceae bacterium | reverse complement strand
ATCAACAACCATGTCCGTGATCGCCTGCAAAATCCTTTTGTCAATTTTCTGGATGAATACGGCAACCCCATCCTGCAGCGTGATCCGCGCGGCAATCCCATTTTAGGGGACGATGGCAAACCCAGCCTGCTGCTGGAAGCCAGTCCTGAATATGGGATATTACAAGCCCGCGGATTGCGGGTCATCGGCGCCAATATCTTTAACCTCCGCTTGAGAAAAGACATAGACGAGGAACTCTTCAAAGGTTGGAAAAATTCCTGGCTCGACCGCGCCCGAAGGGAAAAGGAAGCGGTTGAAAGAAGGCGAAACCTAGCGTCCGAGGAGGGCCGCGAAATTGCCCTGCGGGATTTTGCCCTCGGCATCTCCCAGGTCTTCGGGGCACAGGCCCCGCCTGCAAAATGGAGGGGGCCGGAGATCCTCAAGCGTTTACTGGAGGGCAACCTGCAATTAGGCAATGGAGATGCTCAATTAATCCCCATGACGGAAGATGATGTGATCGAATTGAATTCTTTATTGGAATGGTTGGAGAAGGGCCAGAATCCAAAATGACCGATCTCCCTCCCCGCCCGAACCTCTTCACCTGGCTGAAGAACAACTCCTATCGAAAGCCTGCCTCTCCTGCCAGCCAGGCTGGGCCGGACCCAGACAATCTTCAATCTGGACTTCTTAACACCTTTTTTTCCTCTGGCCGGGCGGCTGCCAGTATTCGCCTGGTCTTTTTTATGGCCCTGATCCTGATTATGTGGGGGTTCGTGGTCATGATCCAGGAAACCTGCCCCCGCTGTGAAGTATTACTCGCCACCGCGCAGAATCCGGGTCTCCCATTGGCAGACCGATTGTACTTTTTCTCCCGCGCATTTGTGGAAGCCCTTTTCTTATTCTTTTCCCCGCGAGTTTTTTCTCACATCCTTGCCCTGCTGATTCCCTTGTGGTTGGCCATCCAAATTGCCAGCCTTTATCTCGATGATATCTTCGAGTTGCATAACACCCGCCAGGCCGCCCTCTACCTCTTCCGCGCCGCATTTGCCTTCCCTAACTTTAAGACGATCCAGATTAAAGATGGGCATCTTTCTCCAGCCGACCGCAACACCATGGCAGTAAAAATTGGCGGCCCTGCTTACGCCCAGGTGCACCTGGAAAATGCCGCTGTCTTTGAGCCTCCATTTACCCCACCCCTGGTCATCGGTCCCACCAACAATTTTCCGGGCAGGGTTTTCTTCATGCCGGGTTTCACGCGCATCCGGCAGGTGGTGGATCTGCGCGATCAGGTCATCCCCATTTCCGAGGTCACCGCGCGTACCCGGGATGGCATCCGCATCAAGCTTAAGAATATCCGCTTACTCTATTCCATTCGCCGCTCCCCCACCCCGCCCCAACAAACAGGAGCTTATCCCTTTTCTCTGGCAGCCGTGCTGACCCTGGTTTACACCCAGGCTGGCAGCGGAAGCGAATCCAGCGTTCTGCCGCGAGCAATTATCGGCCTGGTCTCATCGGAGTTGGTGAATTTCATCAGTCAGTACACCCTGGCAGATTTACTTTCCACCATCGGCTTACCGGAGATTCGCCAGCAGATGGAGTTGGACCATTTGCAGGAATCGTACCGCAGGAGATGGGCCCGGAGGGCTCGCCGGAAAAACACAAGAAAGGGGTTGCAAAACCTTCCGCAGAAGCCGTTCGCCAAAAAGCGTCCCCCGGATATATTCAAAAGACATTCCTTCCTCACAACCAGCGCAGCGCTCCCAGCCATCCGCTACGTCCCACGCACCACCCTTTCTTCCCTTTTCTTTGCAGATTTCAAGAAAGATTTTGCCAGCCGCACCTGGCGGAGAGGCCTTCGCCTGGAATGGATTGATGTTGGAACCTGGCAGCCTCCGGTAGATTTCCTCTCCGACCAGCACCAGGAAGCCTTCCGCATAACCAATGAAAATATTGCCCGGGGCCATCCGGAGGTATTGAACGAAATTCGCAATCAGAGCCGAAGAAGAGAACTGGCTCACCTCATCCGCACCTATCCCCTCAGCAAATTCCACGCCGAAAATTCTCTTCACAAGTCCTATTCAGAGATTATTTTTCAAATGCTATGGGAATATCATTTCATCCTCAAGAAAGTTGCCGAGGATATTAAAAAAACAAAGGGCAATCCCCCTGAACGACTATTGAAAACCCTCGATATTATTCAATATTATGTAGACCATCCCCAAGAATCCGACTCTCACTACACACAGGAAGGATGATGAACCTTGAACATGATTTTTAGCCCCGAGGTTGAACAAGCCCGGAAGAACAACTTGCCCATTGTCGCCCTGGAGACGGCTGTACTGACCCATGGGTTACCCATTCCCAGCAATATCGAGCTTTCCCTGGCGTTGGAAGCCGCCGTGCGCTCGGTTGGCGCTACGCCTGCCACAGTAGGTTTCATGGAGGGTGTACTGCATGTTGGCCTCACCAGGGCTGAAGTGGAAGCCCTTGGTCAGGTCCCTCCAGGCACTCAAAAAGTCAGCCGGCGGGATTTTGGCGTGGTTGCAGCCCGCAAATTGAACGGCGGAACAACCGTCGCCGCCACAATGATCGCCGCCCATCAGGCGGGTATCCAGGTCTTTTCCACGGGCGGCATCGGTGGTGTTCATCGTAATGCGCCTTTCGATGTTTCTGCAGATTTGATTGAGCTTGGCCGCACTCCCGTCATCGTGGTTTGTTCGGGAGCCAAGGCCATCCTCGACCTTCCTGCCACGCTGGAAGTGCTGGAAACCAACGGCGTCCCGGTGATTGGATATCAGACGGACGAATTACCCGGTTTCTATTCCATCTCCAGCGGGCTGCCAATCAACACCCGCATTGAGCATCCCGGGGAAGCGGTGGAAATTGCCCGCGCCCAGTGGAATGCTGGATTAACCACCGGCATCCTGGTGGTCGTACCGCCTCCGGCGGAAGTAGCGGTTCCCCGCGAGAAAATTGAAAGCATCATTCAACAGGCCGTTCTGGAAGCCGAGGAGAAAAATATCCACGGTGCCAGAGTGACTCCCTTCCTTCTGTCGCGGGTCAGTGAACTCAGTGGCGGAGAAAGCATGAAGGCCAACCTGGCGCTCCTGCTGAACAACGCCCGCATTGCCGCCCAAATCGCCAGGGCTTTTTAAGAAAACAGGTCGTCCCCGCCGTCAAGCTCCTCACCTTACCCCATCAACGCCCATCCAGGCAACAACCCCTCGCATCTGGAGGGGTTGTTGGTTCTTAACGGGTAACGGTGGGCCAGGGAGTCTGGCTTTTTGTAGGTGTAATGGGCGTGGCGGTGGGCCAGGGAGTGCGGGTTGGGCTGGGGGTGATCGGGGTCGCCGTGGGCCACGGCGTACGGCTGGGTGTCCGCGTCCAGGTTGGCAAGGGTGTGCGGGTGGCCGTCCGGGTGGGGGTAGGCCCCAGGGTGGCAGTAGCCGTTGCTGTTCCTGTGGCTGTGCGGGTGGCGGTTGCCGTCTTTGTGGCGGTCGCCGTCGGGGTGGCCGTCGGAGTCACCGTGGGGGTGGGAGGCTCACCGGTTACGGTAAAGGACCCGCTAACTCTCCAAAGCTGGCCGATAAAGATGCGCACCTCGTACGGTCCAGGCAGCCACTCGCTGGCAGAAGGCTGCCAGTCAGAATACCCATACCCACCCGATCCGCCGTCCCAAGGTTTTGTTTCCGCAAATACCAGGGTCTC
>CALESS010000006.1 GCA_937907495.1 uncultured Anaerolineaceae bacterium | reverse complement strand
CACCCACCAAATAAGAAATACAAAAAAAACCCCGGGAACGAAATTCCCGATTAAAAAAAAAAAAAAAAGTATGAACTGGCATGAGAATTGCAAATGAATCTGCAAGACTCATATCGGAAGGAATCGAAAAAGATGGCAGACTTTTTCACCCAAGCCTATAAACAAGCACCCTGGCGGCTCCATAAAATCCGCGGGGGTGCCATTTTACTCGGGATCATCGGTATCGCCGTGGTTGCCTTGCTCTATGTATTCATCATCAATGAGAGGGCCGCTGCCGGGGTGCAAATCCAACAACTCGAAATAGAACGGCGCGATTCGATCCGCAATATTTCCACCTTGCGCACCCAACTCGCCTATATTACCTCTGCCAGCCAACTGCGCGCCCGGGCCCTGGAAATGGGCTTTCAACCGATGAACCCGGAAGATGCACTCTACATCGTCATCCCCGGCTACCAGGGGCGCCAGGCACAAATTCCCCTCGAGATTTATCCGGAGTCGAAGACCCTCTCCCCTTCAGATCGTGACTCTTATCACACTTCGCTCTGGGATTGGTTGCAGGAATTGTTCTTTGCGGGGCCGGAGGCAATCCGATGAAATTTACACGCAATATTTTCCTTGGCATCATCATCTCTCTCTACTCCCTCCTGGTGGGCTTCCGCGTCTTTACCCTCCAATTTGATCCCGCTTTCGATAAAATTGGAGAGGAAATCAAAGAAAGCACGGATGTTTATACCTGGGCGCTGGATACAGGACGGGGCTTGATCTACGACCGCTGGGGAAATTTACTGGCCACCAACACCCTGGTCTATGATGTCGGCCTGGCGCTCAACCGCGATTATAACTCCCTCACCGTGGCCCAAATGGCCTCCTCCATTCTGGGAGTTAATTCTTTTTACCTTAACGACGAAACAACGATGAGTATCTATGATTATATCGAGCAAAACCGCCAGCCGGAAAAACAGTACCGGCGGGTTACCCTGGCCCGTTTTGTCTCGCAGGAAAAGCGCGATCAACTGGCAGACCTCCTAAAACAATATCAGGAAGACAACCTGAAAGGTGCAGATGCCCCCAACCTGAATGGCCTGGAATTCACGCCGGTCATTGTGCGCACCTATCCGGAAGGCTCACTGGCCTCCAATATTCTCGGTTATGTTGATGTCAAGGGGACGAATGAAGGGAAATTTGGTGTGGAAGGCGAGTACGACAACTTGCTGAGAGGTGTCAAAGGCGATTATTCCCTCCCTCGCAATCCCATGAACATTTCCGATCTCCCGCCGGATGCCTCCACCGCCAACCTGGTTTTGACCATTGACCGTGAAATTCAAGCCACCGTGGAATCCATTCTCGATAACGCCCTGGAGCAAAATGGGGCTGTATCGGGAACGATTGTGGTTGCAGACCCCAAAACCGGCGAGTTGCTGGCGGTTGCCACCTCCGGGCGCGAAGACCCCAACATCTCTCAGGCTTACAACCTCTCCGTTTATCCCTTTTTCCGCCCCATCGCTCAATTTTACGAACCCGGTTCGGTTTTCAAAGTCATCACCATGGCCATGGCGCTCGATATGGGAACAATCACGCCAGAGACCACCGTCTTTGATTCCGGCTTCTTTGGCAAATATGGCGCAAACACGCTTAACTGGGATAATGCCGGGCACGGAACCGTTACCATGACTCAGTGTATGGAGTTCTCTCTGAACGTCTGCCTGGCACAGGTGGCGGATGATTATATTGGTTTTGAAAAATTCTATCAATATCTCGACCGTTTCGGTTTTTTGGATGAAACCGGGGTGGACATGGACGGCGAATACGTCTTCCCGCCCATGCTCCCCGGGCAAAGCTCCACCTTTGCCGATGGCAGCCAGTTGATCTGGACGCCTGTTTCCCTGGTCAACAACTCGTTTGGGCAGGGCTTGAATGTAACCGTCATGCAAATGATCCAGGCTTTCACAGCCTTCGGTAACGATGGTTACATGATGCGCCCCCATATTGTCAAATCAGTCATTCTGGATGGCGAAAAATATGACACCAACCTCACTCCCATCCGCCAGGTGATTTCTGCCGAAGCTGCCCATACCCTCACTGAAATGCTGGCCGTTTCCATCTCCAGTGAAACCTCCCATCTGGATGTCCCTGGATACCGGGTGGCTGGCAAGACTGGAACGGGTGAAATCCCCGTACCAGGATCGGGTTACACCTCCGCCCTCACTAACGCTTCCTTCGTCGGTTGGGGTCCCGTGGATGATCCACAGATTCTCGTGTATGTCTGGTTCGAAAAGCCAACCTCCTCCCGCTGGGGTTCCGAAGTGGCAACCCCGGTCTTCAATGAGGTTTTCCGCCAGACCGCCATCCTACTCAATCTCCCGCCGGATGAAGCCCGGCACATTCTCAGCGGTGTCAGTCCGTGAGGTGAAATGCTAACTCTGGCCGTTCTCCTGCAAGCCCTTACCGGGCAAGAAATCGAGGGAGCCTCCCTGGTCATCAGCGAGGCTTCGATCGATTCTCGTCAGGTGACTCCAGACAGCCTGTTTGTGGCCCTCCCCGGCGAGCATGTGGATGGTCACGACTATGTCGGCGAGGCTTTCAGCCGCGGTGCCTGCCTGGCGCTGGTTAAAAAAGACCTCTCTGCGGCTTTTCCCCAATTGGATCTCACCAGCGGCAACCGGCAGCCCGCTCATCCCCTTCCCCAGGCGCCGTTCTGCATCCGGGTTGAAGACCCCCTTACCGCCCTGCAAAAAATCGCCGCCTTCTGGCGGGCACAGCTCTCCCTGCGGGTCATCGGCATCACCGGCAGCGTGGGAAAATCCACCACCAAAGAGTTGGTGGCAGATGTGCTGAGTGAACGATTCCAGACCCTGCGCAACCCCGGCAACCTGAACAATGAAATTGGCCTGCCGCTCACCCTCCTGCGGCTCACCCAAGAGCACCAGCGCGCCGTGCTGGAAATGGGCTTCTACGTCCCCGGCGAAATTAATCTGCTCTGCCAGATTGCCCGGCCGCAGATCGGTGTTGTGACCAACATCGGCACCGTCCACGCCGAGCGGGCTGGCTCCATGGAAGTAATTGCCCGCGGCAAAGCCGAGCTGATTCAATCCTTACCGGCGGATGGCGTGGCCATCCTGAACCAGGATGATCCACTGGTGCGGGCCATGGCCGAATCAACCCGGGCAACTGTCTTGTTCTATGGCCTCACCCCCGCCTCCGACCTGTGGGCAGATGAAATTGAAAGCCTCGGATTGGATGGTATTCGCTTCTGCCTGCACTGGGGCAAGGAAAAAATTCACCTGCGCGTGCCGCTCATTGGCCGCCATTCGGTTCACACCGCCTTACGGGCCGCCGCGGTCGGCCTGGTGGAAGGCCTGACCTGGCAGGAAATCGGCGATGGACTCACCCGGGGCCGTTCCCAACTGCGGCTTGTTGCCGTCCACACCCGCAATGGCGCCCTGCTGCTGGATGATACCTACAACGCCTCGCCCGAATCCACCCTGGCTTCTCTCAACCTGTTGGCAGACCTCAATGGCCGGCGGGTTGCGGTGCTCGGAGATATGTACGAACTGGGCCAGTACGAAGACCAGGGCCACTTTTTGGTTGGCGCTCGCGCCGCCGAGGTTTGCTCCGAGCTGATCGCCGTCGGCATCCTCGGGAAGAAGATCGCTGCAGCCGCCTTACAATCCGGAATGCCAGCTTACGCCATCACCTGGGTTGAAAGTGTCCCCGAGGCCATTGAAATCCTCCAATCCAAGCTGCGCCCCGGTGATATTGCCCTGGTGAAAGGTTCTCACGGCCTGCGGATGGATCGCATCATTAACGCCCTGGAGGTCGAGACCGAATGAAAGAGACCTCTTTGGCCCTCACCTTAAGTATGCTGGCCTTCATGCTCACCATCATCTGGGGCAGCCCCCTGCTGCGCATCTTGCGGCACTATAAAATTGGCAAGCTCATTCGCCTGGAAGGCCCCGAAAGCCACATGAGCAAAATGGGCACTCCCACCATGGGTGGCGTGATGTTTGTGC
>CALESS010000005.1 GCA_937907495.1 uncultured Anaerolineaceae bacterium | reverse complement strand
TGCCGTATTGCCCGCGTTGTGGTACGCCGCTTTCCGACCATGAAGTCGCGCTGGGTTATGAAGATGCGGAGGATCCCTCAGTCTATGTGCGTTTGCCGCTCAAGGATCAACCCGGCACTTCTTTGCTGATCTGGACAACGACCCCCTGGACCTTGCCCGCCAATGTGGCGGTTGCGGCTCATCCGGATGTGGAATATGTAACCGTGGAGCGGGCACTTGCCGAAGGCGGCAAAGAACGCCTGATCCTGGCGGAAGCGTTGCTTGAAAAGGTCTTTGGTGATGAGCCGGTATCCATTGTGGAACGGTTTAAGGGGAAACATCTGAAGGGCAAGCGCTACCACCCCCTGTTCACCTTCATGCCGCCCGACAAGCCCGCACATTATGTGGTGCTGGGTGATTTTGTCACCACGGATGAAGGCTCTGGATTGGTGCATATGGCACCTGCGTTCGGAGCGGAAGATATGGCCGTAGGGGTGGAAGAAGGACTGCCGCTCATCATGACGGTGGGGCCGGATGGGGCTTTCCTACCGGAGGTAAAGCCCTGGGCGGGTAAATTCGTCAAAGATGCAGATCCTTTCATCATGCAGGATTTATCAGACCGCGGCTTGTTGTATAAAGCCGGAAAAATTACCCACACCTACCCCTTCTGCTGGCGCTGCTCCACACCGCTTTTGTATTATGCCCGGCCAACCTGGTACATCCGCACCAGCCAATATAAACAACAACTGGTGGAAAACAACGAAAAAATCAATTGGTATCCGGGTCATATCAAAAACGGACGGTTTGGCAACTGGCTGGAAAACAACGTAGATTGGGCATTGGGCCGGGAGAGGTATTGGGGCACTCCGCTGCCTGTTTGGGAGTGTGATAAGTGTCACCGGCAACACTGCATTGGGTCTGTGGAGGAATTGAGCCGCCTGACCGGGCGCGACCTGGCCGGGATGGACCCCCACCGCCCCTATGTGGATCAAATAACTTTTGGCTGCGACGAGTGCGATGGCACAATGCGCCGCGTGCCGGAATTAATTGATGTCTGGTTTGATTCGGGTTCCATGCCGGTTGCCCAATGGCATTACCCGTTCGAAAACCAGGCTGAATTTCACAACCAGTTTCCGGCGGATTATATATGTGAAGCAGTGGATCAGACGCGCGGCTGGTTCTACTCATTGCATGCCATCAGCACGCTCTTGTTTGACCGGGAATGTTATGAAAATGTGATCTGCCTGGGCTTGATCCTGGATGGTGAGGGACAGAAGATGTCCAAGACCCGGGGGAACGTAGTGGATCCGTGGGAGGTGCTGAATCAGCACGGAGCGGATGCGATGCGCTGGTACCTGTATACAGCCAGCCCGCCCGGGCAGGAACGCCGATTCTCGGCATCCTTGGTGGAAGAAGTGGTGCGCAACTTCACGCTGACCCTGTGGAATACCTATTCCTTCTTTGTGACTTATGCCAACCTCGACCGCTGGACCCCAGAGGCGGGCGGCGATGTGCATTACAGTTCACTGGATCTCTGGCTGCGCTCGGCTTTGCATACGCTGGTGAAGGATGTCACGGTTGCCCTGGAGAATTACGATGTGTTGGGGGCGACTCGCCCGATCCAAACCTTTGTGGATCAGCTTTCCAATTGGTACTTGCGGCGCTCTCGCCGGCGCTTCTGGAAGAGCGAATCGGACGCCGATAAGCAATCTGCCTATGTTACGCTGTATGAGGCCCTGGTGACGATCAGCAAGCTGCTGGCGCCGACCATGCCCTTCCTGGCGGAGGAGCTATATCAAAACCTGGTGCGCACAATGGATGAAACCGCGCCATTATCGGTGCACCTGGTAGAATGGCCCGCCTTTGATGAAACAATGATGGATGAGAAGTTGAACCGGGAGATGAGCCTGGTGATGCGGCTGGCATCACTGGGACATGCTGCCCGCAACAAAGCCAACCGAAAAGTGCGCCAACCGCTGGCCGAATGCGCCTATTCCGTGGGAAGCCTGGAGGAACGGAAGGTTGTAGAGCAATATGCCGATCTGCTGGCGGATGAGCTGAATGTGAAGAAGGTCAGTGTACTGGATACGGCGGCGGTGGCGGTTTCCTTCAGCATCAACCCGCTGCCCAAACAATTAGGCCAAAAGTACGGCAACCGCTATCCAGCTATTCGCCAGGCGATTCTGGCATTGGATACCGAAACGGTTGCCAACCGGCTGCTGGCGGGTGAATCCATCCAGGTGGTTGTGAATGATGAAGTGCTGGAGATTCTGCCGGAAGAGGTGGAAGTGCGAGCCCAGGCGCGCAGTGGTTATGCGGTATCCTATGAAGGTGCGTATGTGGCGGCATTGGTGACCGAGCTAACCCCGGAACTGATCCAGGAGGGTTTGGCGAGAGAGTTCATCCGCCGGGTGCAGGATTTGCGGAAAAGTGCGGAGTTTAATATCTCGGATCGGATTCGGGTGGTGTACCAGGCTTCTCCATTGTTGAAGCAGGCCGTGGAAGCGTTTCGGGATTACATCATGACGGAGACTTTGACCGCTGAACTGGTTGCAGAGAATTCAATGCCGATCGGGCTGACCACGATGAGCGATATGTTTGACGACGAGGAGATGACCATCGCGATCAGCAAAATTCGCTAATTCAGAAGAGGTTGGAGAAATCGCTCCCTTCTGAAATTCATGATTCGTGGTTTCTGTTGAATGAGGTAAGTCCTCCTGGGTTGGGCAGGAGGACTTTGTTTTCGCGGCAGAACTGACCGGGTATTATAGGGTAAAATCAGAGGGAACCGAATTTGGAGGCAAGATTGAGGCAAAACGCTAAATCATATGTTTGGTTGGTGGTGCTTACAGTATTCATCGTGGCAGTGGATCAATGGACCAAGTGGCTGGTGCGATCCAACCTGGCGTTGGGAGAAATGTGGTCGCCGTTCGATTGGCTGGCTCCCTATGCCCGGATCGTTCACTGGTATAACACGGGGGTTGCCTTTGGCATGTTCCAGGGAATGGGCTGGTTGTTTGCCATTTTATCGCTGGTCATTTCGGTATTCATCATCATCTTTTATGGGAAAACTCCCGCCGGAGATTGGCCTCTACGCTTGGCCTTGATTTTGCAATTGGGGGGCGCTCTGGGGAACTTGATTGACCGCCTGACGATTGGCCATGTGACGGATTTCATCTCCGTAGGCAATTTTGCAGTATTCAACGTGGCAGATTCGTGTATTACCGTGGGCGTCGTGGTGATGATCTTGGGTTTCTGGTATATGGAAAAGAAAGAGAAAGCCCGCTTGCAAAACCAGCCGGCCAATGAAGTGGAGAATCCGCACTCATGACAGACCACCAGGTTCATTTTGTTTTCAGTGGAGCAGATGGCTCCCGGTTGGATCGTTACCTGGCGGAGGCGATGGTGGAAACTTCGCGGTCACGGGTGCAAGGCTTGATCCGGGATGGCTTTGTGACGGTGGATGGGCAAATGGTGGTCAAACCTGCCCTGCCCCTGGTGGCCGGCAATGAGATCGTTGTACGGGTTCCTCCCATTCAGCCCACCGACCTGGTCGCGGAAGATATTCCGCTGGATGTGTTGTTTGAAAACGATGATTTGCTGGTGATCAACAAACCGGCGGGAATGGTGGTTCATCCCGCGGCGGGGCATGATTCCGGCACCCTGGTCCATGCTGCCCTGGCTCATGCCCCGGAGCTGGAAGGAATTGGCGGCGAGAAGCGTCCGGGCGTGGTTCACCGGTTGGATAAAGATACCTCGGGCATCATCCTGCTGGCAAAAAACGACCGCGCTCATCGCTGGCTGCAGGAACAATTCCGGGGGCGAAAAGTGAAAAAAATTTACCTGGCCCTGGTGGATGGCCAACCCCCCACACCCACGGGCCGGGTGGAAGCGCCCATTGGCCGTGACCCGGTTCACCGCAAGCAGATGGCTGTAACCCGCCCGGATAAAGGTCGGGAGGCGATCACCGAGTACAAAGTGGTCGAAGTCTTCCCTCACCATGCGCTGGTAGAAGCCTACCCTCTGACCGGGAGGACGCACCAAATCCGCTTGCACATGGCTTTTTTGGGCTGCCCCATCACAGGGGATCGTGTATATGGGCACCGACATTCCAGCCTGGAAACC
>CALESS010000004.1 GCA_937907495.1 uncultured Anaerolineaceae bacterium | reverse complement strand
GAGCGGCCTGCAAACCCGCGTCGCTGCCGCAGTTGAGACACTCCATGCCGGGCTTTCACCAACTACCACCCATCTGCCGGCTCTTCTGCCGACCCGAACGCCCGGCCCGGTTCAGGTATTGGTTGATCGTTCACCTACATTGCCGCAGTCCACCCACCCCTCCTATTCTCCGCCATCTGCTGACTCAACCGGGATGCTGACTGCAACCCCCGGCAACCCGCCGGGACTGGCAACCTTCATGCCGACTCCCTCCCCGGTGACGGGCATTGAAACGCTGGGGGTGCCGGGGAGGTACCAGCCGCATGGAAGCCACGCCCGCATCACGGATTTGCAAACCTGGCAGGGGCGCATCTATATTGGACATGGGGATTGGGTGGAAAATACCGGTCCGGTGCGTGCCTTGGCCTATGATCCGGCAGCCGGTTCACTCACCTGGGACGAAAATTTCTCCTTTGCTGAGGAGCAGGTGGAGGTTTTCCGCCCGGGGGATGGCGGTTTGCTCGTCCCCGGTGGGGATGGGCAAGAAAGCTGGGAATTTGGCAGCCTGTACTTGCACAAAGCGGGGGCTGCCTGGCGCAAGCTGCGCAGCCTGCCCGGCGGGGTGCATGTGTGGGATGTGGTGGTAATTGGAGATGACTGGGCAGCCGTGGGCAGCGGACCGGCCGGGGAGGGCCGCATCTGGCTCTCTTTTAATGGTGGAGCGGATTGGACTCTGGATGCACAGGGTGCCCGGTTGCTTGGGGCGGATGCAGACAATCCCCTTAACACCCATGCGGGATTGTTCCAGTTGAATGGGCATATTTATCTCTCGGCGCAGGCTGGTTGTTTTGTCCTGCAGGGCAGCGCGTGGGTAAGCGCTGAGGGGTGCAACCTGGCGGGCCGAACGGTTTATAAATCTGTTGCCTGGGGCAGCGGGATGGCTTTGGTTCCGTATGCGTCCCGCCTACCGGAGGCTGCTGCTTTTCTGCTTTTCTACGATGGCACTGCCACTCAAACCTTTGATTTTCGCCAGTCCGTTCTGGATGTGACCACCCTGGACGGGAAGTTACTGGTGTTAGCCTCCCCGGCAGCCGGCAGAGCGAACATCTATGCCGCCAGCACACCAGGTGAGGGGTTCAATCTGCTGTGGGGGTTGGATCTGCCGGTGCTCGATCCCATGAAACCTTCCCCCGCCTGGCCGCTGGCCCTGGAAGCCCTGGATGGCTGGCTCTACCTCGGTTTGCAGGATGGGCAGCTTTTGCGCTATGATGTGAGATAATAGGGACGCTGCGGGCAATCTGGCGGCCCGGTGCAGAAAACAGATGAAACCAACCCTATGAAAAAATACTTTTTCTCCTCACTCCTGATCCTTTTCATCCTGTCGGCGTGTAATTTTCCCTTTCCTGCAGCCACGCTCACCCCGCTGGAAACCCCCGGGCGTTCCAAGCCGGAAGCCAGCCTTACACCCACCCTTCCTCCCACCCCAACCGCCAGCCTGCCGCCCACCGTTACCCCCACGGCCACTTACACGTTAACCCCCAGCTTCACCCCCACCCCGGTATGCCTCCAGGGCAGCATCGAGCAGCAGGAAATAACCGTGGAAGGCCTGGCAAAGCCATTACGCTTCCGCATCTATCTGCCGCCCTGCTATTCCGACACTCCTGAAAAACCCTACCCGGTGCTCTATATGCTGCACGGCCAAACCTTCAACGAAAGCCAATGGGACGACCTGGGCATGGACGAGGCCGCAGACGCCATGATTTCCAGTGGTGAAATTCAGCCGTTGATCATCGTCATGCCGGGGGAAGATAATTATCTGCAGGATGCCGTCAGTTCCAAGTTTGGCCCGGCTCTCATTCAGCAACTCATTCCCTGGGTGGATGAGCATTACGCCACTTGCAGCCAGCGGGCTTGCCGGGCGTTGGGCGGGTTGTCGCGCGGGGCCGCCTGGGCCATGCGCCTGGGGATTATGAATGCGGAACTTTTCACGGCACTTGGCGGGCACTCACTGGCCCTTTTTGATGGGGATGTGAACTATCTACCCCTGTTATTCAGCCAGTTGGAAGAGGACATGCGCCCAAAAATCTACCTGGATACCGGCAGGGATGACCGCTGGCGGGGGTCCGTGGATATTTTTGCCACCAAGCTGGAATATCTGAAGGCCGACTTCCAGTACAAGGTTCAACTGGGTGCCCATAATGTCGAATACTGGCAGACACACACCCCGGAATACCTGCGCTGGTATGGCGAAGTTCTGAGCCAGCCCTGAATTCTTTTAGACAACCCTCAAAACCATGATAAACTGGCACTGCGATGGATGAAAAAAGCTTAATCACCCTGGAATTCCCGAAAATATTGGAGCGGCTGGCCGGTTACGCCGCATTTTCTGCTTCTGCAGAGATGAGCCGCGCCCTGCGTCCCACCACCGACCGGGCGGAGGCTCAAACCCGCCTGGCCCGCACCACGGAAGCCCGCCGCCTGCTGGATATCTATGGCGAAGTCAGCGTGGGCGGGGCGCG
>CALESS010000003.1 GCA_937907495.1 uncultured Anaerolineaceae bacterium | reverse complement strand
GAAACCTTCCGATCCTTTGGTGAAAAGGTGCTCGCCGCCGGATCAGGTCTTTCAGCACGCATCCCCAAGGAAATTGTTCAGACGGATATGAAGCTATACAACGCTGGACAGTATTCTTTCTCGATTTCTCAGGCTGAAGTGAGTGATCTGTATGAGGTAACCGAATACCTGGAAAAACTATCACGTGCTTTGGCCGATTGGCGGGAAAGCAAGGGATTGAATTTCTCCATGCTCATGGTGACAGATGTGGTGCGCGGTTCCAGCCGATTGCTGATTGATAATCCGCCGCCTGAATTGGAGAATATGCCCTATCCCAGGCAGAATGATGGGACACGGATAGCGGAGGGGGTTGTTTCCCGGAAGAAACAATTGCTGCCGCTGGTCTTAGGTTTATTGGAGAAATAACGATGAAGAGTATTTATCAACAAATTTCTGAGTTGGAAAGAGAGGGGAAAGGCGGCGTGCTGTGTACCATTGTTCACAGCCGTGGATCCACCCCCCGTCATGCGGGTAGTAAAATGCTGGTTTTTCCAGATGGAACAATCACGGGAACGGTGGGGGGCGGTGAGATCGAAAACCGGGTGATCCGCGAAGCCCTTGAGGCGTACCTGGATGGGAGAACACGGCGGTTGGAATACAATATGGTGGATCCCAGCTCAGGCGACCCGGGAATTTGTGGTGGAACCGTGGAGGTATACGTGGAACCGATCCTGCCAAAACCGTTGCTGGTCATCATTGGTGGAGGCCATGTGGGGAAGGTGATGGCGAGCCTGGCAAAATGGGTGGGGTTTCGAGTGGCTGTCTCGGATGACCGCCCGGAATTTTGCACTTCCGAATTCATCCCAGATGCTGATGAATTCTATCCGCTGGAGATGAAAGACCTGGCGAAAGCGCTGGAAATCACACCGCATACCTTCCTAGTGCTAACCACTCGTGGTTCCGATGTAGATGTGGCGGGAATGGCCTCCCTCCTGGAGTCCCCGGCGCGTTATATTGGGGCTATCGGCTCCAAACGCCGTTGGCTGACCACCCGCAAAGGCCTGCTGGAGCAAGGAGTTGCAGCCGAGAAGATTGACCGGGTACATTCCCCGATTGGGTTGGAGTTGGCGGCAGAGACCCCTGAGGAAATTGCTGTTTCGATCATGGCGGAAATCATCATGGTGAGAAATGGCGGCACAGGCAAGGCCATGAAACATAACCCTAAGGATTAACATAATCTGCAAAAGCGAGGCAGAGAGGAATTATGTTGGAACGATATATTAATGCAGCGAATGTCGAAGATGTACTGCGTATCCTGGCTGAAGAGGGCAGTAAAGCCCGGATTGTAGCCGGGGCGACTGATTTGATGTTGGAAATTGAACGCGGGCAGCGGCAGGGAATTGAAACCCTGGTGGATATTTCCCGCATTCCAGGGCTGGATCAAATCCACCTGGATGAAGATGGCCTGATTCACCTGGGCCCCCTGGTCACCCATAATCACTGCGTGAGCTCTAAAATCATCCGGGAGTATGCCCATCCACTCGCAAGGGCTGCCTGGGAAGTTGGCTCTCCACAGATCCGGAATCGGGGAACCGTGGCGGGCAACCTGGTGACGGCATCACCGGCCAACGATACGATTTCGCCTTTGATGGCCCTGGGGGCCGTGGTTGTGCTGCGTTCCTTGCGCGAGGAGCGGGTGGTTCCGCTCAAACAGTTTTACACGGGCGTGAGGAAAACAATCCTCCGGCCTGATGAGATGCTGATGGATATTATTTTTCCAAAAATGGAAAAGAATCAGAAGGGCATCTTCATCAAATTTGCGTTACGGCGAGCCCAGGCCATTTCCGTCATCAACCTTACTGCCATTGTAGGACTTGATGGGGATTTGGTACAGAAGGCGACCATCACCCTGGGGGCTGTGGCGCCGACCATCATTCACGCCGAAGAAGCCGAAGCCTACCTGCAAGGGAAACATTGGAATGAAGAGGTGATCGAACCCGGTGCTGCTTTGATCATGAAGGCTGCTGCACCGATCAGTGATATCCGCAGCTCTGCCAAATATCGTTCTGCAATGGTTCGCACCATGGCGGTGAGAGGCCTGAAAAGCCTCTTAACCGGTGAGGAAGAAAATCCCATGCCGGCCAATCCCATCCTGCTGCGTGGCAAGAACCAACATACAGCGGAGGTGACCTCCACAACCATGCATGCGCAAGACAACGTGGTTTCCACCCGGATTAATGGGAAAGAATACACCTTTGAAGGGATTCAAGATAAATCCCTGTTGCGGTTGATTCGGGAGGATGCGCACCTGACCGGCTCGAAGGAAGGCTGTTCCGAGGGTGAATGCGGGGCCTGTACGGTTTTCCTTGATGGAATTGCGGTGATGAGCTGTATGGTGCCGGCGGGCCGGGCGCATGGGGCGGAGATTATCACCGTGGAAGGCGTGGGAAGCGAAGGCCGCTTGCATGACGTTGGAGAGTAGATAAGTGGACTTTCGGCTGATCACATAGAACTCCAGT
>CALESS010000002.1 GCA_937907495.1 uncultured Anaerolineaceae bacterium | reverse complement strand
CGAAGAAGATGCCCATCACCGTCAGCGCACCGCCGAAAGCAGAAAGCAAGCGCAGGCCCTGGGTGGTCTGCCCAAAAACGAAGATGGACAGGGATTGCAAAAAATTATGGAATGAAGGAAACGAGAACCAGGCCGTGATGAAGATGTTATCAATCTCTCCCCGCAACATCTTGACGGCCGTCAGGCCGGAACTGGCTTCATCGCCGGAGAGCACAATCGGGATGTTGGCCGTGTTGAAGCCGCGCAGCAGCAATGCAATGGCAAAAATCCCCAGCCCTAGCCAGATGGCTTTTTTGGACACGCTTTGGCGCTGAACTCCCAACTCCCAGCCGCCGTAAATCACCAACAGAATGGATACCCCCCAGGAGACCAGGGCAGCCGCCGGGCTGAGCATGCGATACCAGTAGCCCGCCGCCACACTGACCAACATGCTGAAGAACAGGCTAAATACCAGGCTGAAGAACTGCCCCGCGCTAATCCCCAGGCGGGCGGCTACCGCCTGCACGGAGACCTCGGCCCAATTGGGCAGGCGGTTCTTATCCACGCCCCAGATGCCCAGGAAGAACAACGCCAGGTTCAGTGGAACCATCAGCAGCGGAACCAGGCGGAACTCACGCGGCACATCCAACCGGATGACCTGGCTGACAACCAGCACAGCCACGCTGCCCAAGATCAGCACCACCTGCGGGCGCACACCGCCGCGCCGAATCAGCGTTTCTGGCGCGCGCAGATGCGCCAGCCATTGACTCTTAAATGGATTGGAGAAGCGGGGGAACTTCATAACACGATTATACAATAAGCGTTAATGAATGTAGCCAACCTGTCAATATTGTAAAATGGGAGTGTAGGATTTCTTCTCCAGGATCCAAATGGCAGGAGTAACCCGGTAGTTGGCACGATCCGGGTGTTCCAGCCCTACATGGGGAATGGATAAGGTTGACCGGCGGCCCGCTGCGAAAACCTGTTCATGAGATTCTCATCGGTTCCGGGGTACAATTAAGCTAACCTTATTGGTTAAAGGAGAATTTCATGATGCATAATTTTGGACTTGGTTTTGGTTATCTGATCGGCCCCATCCTCAGCCTGTTGTTTATGCTGGCCTGGCTGGTATTGGAGATCGTGGCAGTGGTTTCGCTTTCAAAGGTAAAGCTTTCCAGCACGGCGCGCGCCATCTGGGCGCTGGTCATCCTGGTCATCCCCCTGATGGGCGCCATCGCCTATTTCATCGTCCGCCCGCACGATAGCGACGAAGTCTGACCTACAAAAGAGCCTCGCCAGGAGGCTTTTTTTCCAGCTCTTGCCAGCCCTCTGCGGGTGACAAAAACCGGGCGCATCTATTGTAGATGCGCCCGGTTGTCTTGTAGGATCGGCCCTTCCTTAGGGTTGGGCAGCCAATTGGGCGGCAAATTGCAGCAGCTCGTTAAGCTGGTCCTCGGTGGGCTTATTCTTACCCGCCCCGGCCAGCGTCAGGGCAGTGCTCATGCCATCCGCTACGGCGTGCGGGTCGCTGTGGTTATATTCCAGCGGAGCGAATTTCGCCAGCCAGCCATTGAGCAAGGCTTGCTCGGCGGTGCTCAACTGAAAGCTGCGTACGGCGGCCTTGCAGGAGTTCACCACCACCAGTCCGCTGGCGTGGATGTTGATTTCATCGCAGAAGCCGGCGATGCCGCCGCTGCGGCCCCAGCTCAGCACCACCCGGTCATGCACGGGGGTGGTCTTCACTGCCGGGCTGGCTTTCTCATCCAACATCACCTGGCTGCCTTCCAGGTTGGTGACGTAAGTGTACACCTGCCCGCCGGCCTGTAACTGGATGCGATAACCGGGCGTGATGACCTGCATACAGGCCATCTCCGGCCGGGCAATTCCCAGGCAAGAATCGGGGAAATCCACCTGCTCACCATTGACCAGGCTGATCTCCAGCCACGAGATGCTCAACCGGGCTGCCAGGTCATCGTAGGCCAGGCGCAAGATGTCTTCCGGCACTTCACTCACCGGCAGGGTGGGCGTGACGGCTGGCTGAGACGGCGTGGAAGTTGCCGCAGGCTGCGGCTCCAACCCGCCCGCCGTGCAGGCAGAAACAAGCAGGCCAAGCACCAGCAGGAACAAGATGGGTAGCCGTGTTTTTTGTTTACCCCAACCCCCCGGGTTGTGAGTTTGATTTTTCATTGTTTTCACCTCACCCTTAAGACGCACCCACCCCCTTCCAGGTTCCCGGAAGGGGGTGGGGCGGGTTGAAGGGCCTCAACAGGGCCGGGTTACTTCAAAACCAGCCACTCGAACGCCCCCTCCAGGCGCAACAGGCGGTGCGGGGCGGCAGCTTCATACCAGGCAACCGCCTCATCCCCCAGGCGCACCTTCCACGCCACGAAGGAGCCAGCCGGGGTGCGGATGACCTCCGCCCCTTCGATGGTGACCGCCAGGTCGTGAGTGGAAGGGCCGTTGATGTTCAAGTTCGGCTGGAAGCGCAATGGCGCCAGGAAGATGGCTTTCTGATTCAGCCCGAGGCGGAAATCCAGGCCCATCAGGCGCCAGGGCCACTCCTCCTCCACCAGGGTGGAGGGCAACAGGTTGGCGGAGTGCTCGCCCTGCGGGGTATCCACGGTCAGCAGCCAGCCAGTGTTTTTCTTTTCCAATCCGTAGGTGCGGGCAGAGTTTTCACCCTGGAACTGCACCTGGTAATCCTCCAGCCCATAGTTTGCTCCGCCCCAGGCGGCGCTCCATTGCTCGGTATAGCTCTCGGATTGCCAGAAAGAGCCTTCCACCCGGGTTTGATAAGCGTTCACCGTTTTGCTGCATTCCAGCTCCACCCGGCCCGCCTGCGCGGCCAGGCTGCATGCCGCCGAACCGATGGGTTCATCCAGCGGATTTCGCACTTCATAGGCCAGGTTGAGCGGCTGGCTGAGGGCGGGTTGCTGCAAAGTGAGATTTCCCTCCGAGACCAGTTGCGGGTATTTGCCGCCGATGAATTCATAGCCCGCCAGAAAGAGGTAAATGACCCCGGCCAGAATCAGCGGCATCAGAAAGCGGGCGCTGGGGGCCGTGCGCACAATGCCCCTGGCTGCAGGTTCCACGGGTTCTGGGCCAGGCTCAAAGACGGGGGGCGTGGGGGTCATGCGCCCCAGCAGCCAGACACCGGCCAGAAGCACCCCGGCGCTCACTACCGCCAGCGGCAGCGAAGGGAAGGGCAGCCGGATATCCGGCCGTTGAATGGAAAGGACAACATACACCACGGCCAGGGCGTTATTGGCAAAGTGCGCCAGCATCCCGCTGACCAGGGAATCGGAGCGCAGCACCAGGTAGCTGAGCAGAAATGCCACCGGCAGCAACCCCACCAACCCTTGCAGCCGCAGGTGATAAAAGGCGAAGAGCAGCGAGCCAACCCACAGGGCAACCCGGGCAGATTTGCGCTCCCAACTGCGCATCAGCACTCCCCGGAAGAGGAACTCCTCACACAGGGGCGGGAAGACCGCCAGGCCGATGAAGTATAACAACGCCTGGGCCGCGGTCTGCGGTAAGGCGTTGGGGGGCAATCCGGGGCTGTAGCCCAGCCATTGGGCCATCAGCCCATCCAATAGCGCCCCTACTTGCCAGGCAGCCAGCCCCAGCACCAGGCTGAGCAGCGCCACCCCCCAACCCGGCCAACGCAGACGGGTGGAGGTTTTGATCTCCACCTTTTGCCAGCGTAACATGCCATACGCAGGCAGAAAGATGCACAAGACTTCCGTCAGAATCAGGCCGATGCTGAAATGCAGTTGCTGGGCAATGGCGCCCACCGTCAACAGGAGGATCAACGAAACCAGGTACAGGTCATTG
>CALESS010000001.1 GCA_937907495.1 uncultured Anaerolineaceae bacterium | reverse complement strand
CAATCGCCGGGAGGGAGTCAAATATGCGTAACATTTGGACAATCACCCGCCGCGAATTAAAACTTTACTTCACCAGCCCGGTCGCTTACCTGGTAATGCTGGTCACGCTGCTGATCCTTGGCTGGCTGTTATATGTGAATATCCTCGCGGCTTACATGCAGCAATATCCCCCGCCGACAATTCAAGTCATCATCGGACCGATGGTCACCATCTTTCTTTTCTCCGTCCCCGCCCTGACAATGCGCACCCTGGCCGAAGAAAACCGCTCCGGCACGTTGGAATTGCTCATGACATCTCCCATCCGCGACTGGGAACTGATCATTGGAAAATGGTTGGGAGGGTTGCTCTTCTATGGTGTGATTTTGGCCGCCACCGGCGTATTTGCCATTGAATTGAATTTAATTGTCACCCCGGGGATTGACCAGGGTTTGCTGATCAGCAATTACATCGGCCTGGTCTTGTTGACTGCCCTGCTGCTTGCCATCGGTGTATTTGCCTCTTCACTGTTCAGCAATCAAATCGCCGCCTTTTTCTCCGCCCTGGGTATCTTGCTAATCTTTTGGCTGATTGGTCTGCCGGCCCAGGCGATGGGCACGCTGAATGGCGGTTTATTATCCTATCTGGATATCGGCAATCATTTCTACACCTCTTTCTACCTGGGCGTCGTTGACTTAAAAGATGTCATGTTTTATCTTTCCGGCATAGCACTGTTTCTTTTCCTGGGCAAAGCCGCCATCGAAATTCGGAGGTGGCGATAATGAGATTCAACCCAAAACGATATGCTGTCGTTGGGCTGGTTGTTGCCGGTCTGGCTACACTGGCTGCCCTCATCCTGCTCATTCTTCAGCGCTCTTTCACTTTACCTGTCCAAATCAGCCTGGCTCTGATCCTGATCGGCCTGGCGCTCTTCCTCCTGCTCAATCCCCAGCGCGCCCGGGAGATCATCACTGGCCGGCAGGCACGTTATGGCTCCAATATCCTGGTCGCCCTGGTTGCCTTCCTGGGCATCCTGATCGCAGTCAATTACCTCGTCAACTCCCACACCCTTCGCTGGGACTTGACCGAAGACAAAACCCACACCCTCGCCCCTGAGACTTTACAGGTACTGGCGAATCTCCCATCCCCGGTGCAGGTGAATGCCTTCTTTACCGCCGGTTATCCCTCCGAATCAACTGCCACCCTGTTGGATAGCTTCAAATTTAATTCCAATGGCAAATTCGATTTCAAATTCATCAATCCAGATGCAGAACCCGTCCTCGCCCAACAAGCCGGCATCACCCAGGATGGCTCCCTGGTCTTGCGAATGGACAACCGCTCAGAAATTCTCACATTCCCCAGCGAACAAAGCATTGCATCTGCCCTGATTCGACTGGCAAACCCCGGTGAGCGGGTGATCTATTTCATCACCGGTCACGGAGAATTCGACTCCCTCTCCAGCGCAGAATCTGGACTTTCCCAACTCGCATCCGCCCTCTCGGCCAAGAACTACACCCTCAAGACGCTGAATTTACCTGCAAATCCCGCCATTCCAGCCGATGCCCTCAGCATCATTATTGCCGGCCCCCGGCAAAATTTCAGCGATTCCGAAATCCAGGTCCTCCAAACTTACCAGGACGCAGGCGGTTCTCTCATTATTTGGTCAACACCCAAGATATTGACCGACATTGGAGATTCGCCGGAGCATCTTGCCGGGTTCCTCTCCAACGCCTGGGGGCTTCAACTGGGCCTGGATATGATCGTGGACCTGAATATTGACCCACCCATCATCGCTTACGGTGCCACTTATGGTCAGCATCCCATCACCGAACAGATCAGCACCCTTGCCACTCTTTTCCCACGCGCCCGCAGTGTCACCACCCCTGGCAGCCCCCCGAACATCACCCTCACACCGCTGGTTTCCACCGCAGAAAATAGCTGGGCAGAGACCGAAATCACCAGTTTGGAAGGAAACCAGGTCTCCCCGGATGAAGGAAAAGACCTCCTGGGTCCGGTAACTCTTGCCTTTGCAGGAGAAAACACCCTCTCCGGTGCCCGTCTGGTCGTGGTCGGAAACGCTGAATTCATCACAAACGCTTATTATACGCAGTACGGTAACCTTAACCTGGCCTTGAACATGGTGGATTGGGCCTCCGCCCAGGATAACCTGCTTAACCTTACCCCCCGCCCGGCAACCACCCGCAGCCTCATCACACCTACGGTCACCACTCAAAATCTGCTGCTTTTGGGATCGGTGATCCTGCTGCCCGGCCTGGTCCTGCTGATCGGCGTGATCGTCTGGGTGCGGCAAAGGCAGAGAGGCTAAAAATGCTACGCCGCTCAACCGTGCTTTTGGTAGTGATATTTCTCTTGTTGCTGGGCTTTATTGCCGCCCTCCAGCAGGGGTGGTTTTCCACCTCCCCTCAGGAACCCACCGCCACGCCCCAGGCCTTTCTACTGGATGGTTTCCTGATGGCCCAGGTGGAGAATATCCAGGTCTTTGAAAACCAACAACTCACCCTGGATCTCAAACGCACGCCTGATGGTGGTTGGATTTTTACTCTCCCGGCTGCCAGTCCGGCAGATCCGGGCAAGGTGGAACAATTGCTTTCCTCGCTTTCCGCTCTCACCGCCGCCAGCCAGGTTTCCCCGGGAACCGCCCTGGAAGCCCTGGGAATTACACCCGATGGCAAGAAACTTGTGATGGTGGATCAAATGGGTGGTATGGTGACCCTTCATTTGGGTAATTCCACCCCCACCGGCACCGGGTATTTCGTTCAAGTGAATCAGAAACCTCCGCTGGTGGTCTCTCAATATGCCTTCCAGGATGTCATTTCTCTGGCAAATTTGGAAGCCCTCCAATTGCGGGATACAACTCCGTAATTCATGGAAAACTGGCTGTGCAGGCTATTGAAAAATTAATGAAATGATTGTATGCTGATACTCAGGATACTGTTAATTAGACTATAGAAAAGGCGCACACACTAAAATATGGATGATTCCTTAATTCATGTGGTAGATGAGGACGAAGAATATCCTGCTATCGCAAGGCTGATTGAACTGGGTCGTCAAAAGACATACGTCACCATTGACGATATTTTGCATTTCTTCCCCGAGGCTGAACAAGACGTTGAACAGTTGGAAGAAGCTTTTGCCGCACTGATGAGTGCCGGTATCGCCTACCTGGAAGATACCCCGACCGAAGAAATCGCTGAAGAACCTTTCACTGAAGAAGAGCTGGAAGAGGCCGCCCAGGAAATTGTTGCCAGTGAAGTGATTGACGACCTGGCAAATATTGATACGGACGACACCATCGGCCTGTACCTCAAAGAGGTCTCCCGGGTTCCGTTGTTGACAGCGGAAGAAGAGGTGGACCTCGCCCAACGCATCGAGCGCGGGCGCATGGCCCGCGAAGAATTGGCCCGGGGCAACGTCAGCAACCGCCGCCGTATGGAACTCCGCCGCCTGATTGAAGATGGCTGGGCTGCCCGTGAACACCTGATCACTGCCAACTCCCGCCTTGTCATCAGCGTCGCCAAAAAATACATGGGGCGCGGCGTGCCCTTCCTGGACCTGATTCAAGAAGGCAACATCGGCCTCATCCGGGCCACCAAAAAGTTTGATTATCGCCGCGGCCACAAATTCAGCACCTATGCCACCTGGTGGATCCGCCAGGCCGTCACCCGCGCCATCGCCGATCAGGGGCGCACCATTCGGGTTCCTGTTCACATGGGCGACCAGATCAACAAGCTGTTGCGCGTCCAACACCAGCTCACCCAGCGCCTTGGCCGCGACCCGGCAGTTGAAGAACTGGCAACCGCCCTCGATGTCACCCCCAAAAAGATCGAGAATATGATCCAGGTCGCCCGGCGTCCGCTTTCTCTAGAAACTCCTGCCGATGACGAAGACGATTCTGTTCTCGGGGATTTCATTGAGGATGAAGATGCTCCGCCGCCTGATGAAACCGCCACCTACAATTTGCTGCGCGAACACCTCGAAGAAGTGCTGAACTCCCTCCCCCCGCGCGAAGTTCGCATACTGCAACTGCGCTACGGTCTGCTGGATGGTCAGGCATACACACTTGAAGAGGTCGGCCGTAAGATGGGCGTCACCCGGGAGCGGGTCCGCCAAATCGAAGCCCAGGCATTGAGCCGTTTGCGCCACCCCACCATCCGCAGGAAATTGCGCGACTATCTGGGTGATTAAATCTCCAACCTGGCATGAAAAGTGCCAGGTTTTTGTTAGGAATACCCTCTTGCAAGAAATTCTTTCTTGTTGCATACTTGTATCGGGAGAAAAGCTATGGCCAAGATATCTTTGCGTGCTTATCTTAAAGAGATCGATTCACTGATTGATCGCGGGGAAAACGCTGAAGCAATCGCTCACTGCAAGTATCTGCTCAAAATTTATCCGAAATATATCCCAACCTATGGTTTGTTGGGCAAAGCTTACCTGGAGAGTCAACGCTACAGCGAAGCATTGGACATCTTCCAACGAGTTCTATCCGTCTATCCAGATGATTTTATTGCCCATCTCAGCCTTTCCATCATCCGGGAAGGCGAAGATAATCTCGACGCCGCCATTTTCCACATGGAACGAGCCTACGAGGTTCAACCTGCCAACCCCGGCATTCAAAACGAATTGCGCCGCCTTTATGGCCGCCGCGACGGGGCCATCCCGCCGCGCGTCCGCTTAACCCGCGGCGCGCTCGTCCGGATGTATGAGCGGGGAGAGCTTTACCGCCAGGCTATTGCGGAAATCCGCGCCGCCCTGGCAGAGAACCCCGACCGCCTTGACCTGAAGGTTATCTTGTGCCGCAATT